>JASEFR010000027.1:0-6722 GCA_030019025.1 bacterium | reverse complement strand
CAAAGTATTCAAAAAAGGACTTGGCTGGAAAAACGAGGTCTGAAAAAATTGCAGTATCTGTCAAAAAGAGGTCGTGGGTAACAACAAAAACTCCCTTATCAACAATTGCCTTTCTCAGCCTGTTTACATTTGGATTTGTCGTTAGCGGATTGGCATTATAGACAAAAAGTAATTTAACCTCATCATTTTCAATGGCTTCAGCGAGCTTGGATTGTAATATGTACTTCGGCTCCTTCGTCCTTAAATTAAAACCTTTTACGTAATCTTTATCCAGTCCAACGTCCATATTGTAAATAAATCCCGGTAAGTTTCCTACGAGGAAAGGTAGATAGGATATAAAGGCCACAGACGAAGGCCCTTCTTTGCTCCTCTGAAATCCATATCCAATATGTACAATGCCTCTTTTCTCATAAAACTTTAGCGCAAATTTTTCCACTAAGGAGAATGATACACCGCACTTCTCCGATAAATAATCAAAAGTATACTTATCAAGATACTCTTTAAACTCATGAAAACCTATAGAGTTCTGTAAAACAAACCCTTCATTATACCACTTTCTATCAATTAAAATTTTAGCTACAAGCAGGGCAAAAAAAATGTCAGTACCCGGTTTAATCTTAATGAAATTGTTGGAAACTGCAGTTTCGCTTCTCCTTACATCCACGACCCAGATCTCGAAATTTCGTCTCCTGAAATAGTTGTACCCGTGAAGATTAGTTTTAACGGGATTTATCCCCCAGTAGACAATCAAACCCGAATTTTTCACATCTTCAGGTGACAGCCCGACAGATGTTCCATAAACGTCCTTTAAAGCCTCATCTCCACCTGAATCACAAACATTGTGATTTACAAAGGTGGCATTTAATTTATTAAAAAATCGGTATGGGAAAAACCGATTAATAATTCCCCGTGTACCTGCAAATTCAAAGACAAGAATCTTATCCGGTCCATACTTACAGACAACCTCATCAATGGCACTTTTGAATATGTAAAAGGCACCGTCCCAAGACAAATTTTGAAATTGCCCGGAGCCTTTTCTAACTTGAAACAAAGGATATTTCAAACGCCTTTCTGAAAGAGCCCACTCGTTCATGTGCATCCCTTTGTAGCAAAGAAAACCAGCAGTGATGGGATGCTCTCTTTCAGGGGAAATGTTTAGGCGTTCCCCGTCATATGCAGTTTTGAAAAAACAGGTATCATAACAATCCCTCGCACAAATCGATCTTTTCATGAACTTATTTTAAACCTATCCAATTATTCTGCAAAACCGGAGACGGAGAAGTAACACAGGCAATTGAAGAACAGCTAAGGGAACTCTAAATTTTATATATTCGAAAAAGTCCAACAACCAGTAAAATTTAGAAAAACAAGACTACTTGCTATTGCTTCGGCAACAATAGACATTCCTACGAAGAAGGCAAGAGTTTTATAGTCTACGCCTTTCAAAACTTTTCCTCTCTTCTTGCAAAAGATTGAAAAAGTAGATACAAAAAGGAGTGAGATAAAAGATATTTTCTAACGGAATTTAAACCGGGTAAAAAACTCTAAGATTTTTAGCCCGATAAGGAAAAAGAATAAAGAAAGCGAAATTCTAAAATACCTTGCAAGCTCCTTGTCTTTGATTGACTCATGAGAATGGGAAAGAGGGCGGGGATGAAACTCCTCCTTCAAAATAATAACCATAAAGACAAAAAGCAGCATCAAATTTGCTAATGCGAAAAAGAAAAGATATTTAAAAAGGCAAAAACCCGACTCATAGCAATTGGCAAATTTTGAGGATTACCGAGAGGGCTTAAAACATTACCCACTATAACTGAAAAGACAAGAAGCAAAACCCAAAACTTTTTATCAAGCCCTTAATTGTTCAAAAGTAAAAACCTTTGAAATACTTGTCAAAGGTAGCCATTCCCCTCCAGCGCAAAGCCAAGGAAAAACATTCCAAAATAAGATCAGTCAGGAAGGACTACAAGACCATTGTGAAGAAGTTTTAAGGCAATATCTACAGCCTTTGGATCATACTTGACATTTTTTCCTATTTCAATTTCTTCCTCTATCTCAGCAAAAGTGCGTTTTCTTCGGTAAGGTCTGTCGGATGACATGGCATCAAGAATGTCAGCCATTATAACCGCATGTGATGCAGAACTAATTTCACTCCCCTTCAGTGCATCCGGATAACCTGAGCCATCCAGCCTTTCGTGATGCTGTCTTATATAATTCAAAGTTCCCTCCAAAAAGTCGAGATCTCTAACAATATCACAAGAATATTTCACATGAAGTTTAATCATTTCCATTTCCATTTCACCAAGGGCCTGAGGCTTTGTTATCAGTTCTAAGGGCAAAACAATCTTCCCGATATCGTGTACAAGACCTGCAAGCTGTACATATACTAATTCATTCTCATCAAGCCCCATCTCATAAGCTATAATTCCCGATAGTCTTGCGACATTTTTAAGATGAAGGTAAGTATGTAAATCCTTACTTTTGACAATGGATAAAATGGGTTGTAGAGATTTTATGAGGCTCTCAGAGATTTTATCTCCACTAACGCTAAAAATCCTTTTCCATTCTTCGGGTAGCCCTCTGGACGGTTTCATATAAAAATTAACGGTATATGCCTTTCTCCATGGCTCCACAGCTATTGTTGAGATCCGAACAATTTTACCCCTCTTGGCCCGTTCAGTTTCTGCCTTTAACTTCTTTACAAAATCATATTTAATAAGACAAGTGGAAATATGTCTATTAAAACTGCCAAAAACGTAGTAACTCTCACCCAGGAAACTTACCCTCGCAAATTCAACATATTTTCTTTGAAAGTAATTAATAGCAGTCAACCATTTTACCTTATCCACTACCTCTCCTTTTAAAAGGCAAGGAGAAAATTCGGTAGCGCCATCGGACGCACCTTTTCTCTTGTATCCACCAGAGATAAAAACTTCGGAGGAAGCAATAATTGTATTCCCTTTGTATAACTTCTCAAGACCGCTTATGGTTCGCTCAAATTCGTTCTTGACACTCCTATACAATATCACTTCTCTCACAATTGATTCACAGAAATAATCGAGAAAGCCGCTAATTATAGTGGGCTCCTTAGAAAAGAAAAGTAATGCAGTATAGATTCGCCCATCTTCAAAATTATAATGTTTAAACAAACCAAATAAGCCCGCATATTGCAGAAGGTTCCACGTGTGATCTTCTCCCTGTAAGCGGATTAACTCTCTTGGCAGAGCCTCAAAGAAAGCCCTATCCAGCCCAGCACAAAAAATAAGGCGAAACTCATCATCAAAGACACCAATTCCACTGAGATCAAGTATCTTGCTAAAATCCTGAAGTTTTTGGTTGAACTCCTGAAGGTTAAGGGAAGGAAGGATGAATCTCACATACTTTCTAGAGTTTTCCTTATTTTGCACGGTTAATATTTTAACTCACTTCTTAGAAATTTCAAACCGTTTCGCGGTTTCCCGTTAAATATGCTTAAAGAAGCCCACAAAATAAGGAAAATCCAGCAAAATGGATTTAAAATAAAAAGGATGAACAAAGTTTTAAAAGAAAAAATAGAATCAGCCCCACACACGCCTGGAGTTTACATCTTCAAATCGGGAGAAGAGATTCTTTATGTTGGAAAAGCACGAGATCTGAAAAATCGCTTAAAGAATTATCTAACAATGCCCGAAGACCCACGAATTGCGATACTGATAAAAAGGGCGAACAACATCGACTATATAATTACAAACTCGGAAGAGGACGCCCTGCTTCTTGAAGCAAACCTTATTAAAATCTACAAGCCAAGATACAACATCAGGCTCAAGGATGATAAGAAATACCCCTTTATAAAAATCACAATGGAAAGATTTCCATCTATTTCGCTAACGCGAAATCTCAAAGAGCCTGGTATAACGATTTTTGGACCCTATGTGAATGCCCAATCCGTCAGGCGAACCATTCGCGCGATAAGAAAAATCTTCCCTATAAGAACTTGCAAGTATAAACTTCCTTCTGACAGGAAAATTAAGCCCTGCATAGACTACCAGATAGGAAAATGTCTGGCCCCATGTATTGATGGCAATGTAAATGAAGAAGTCTACAACAACATAGTCCAGAATGTAATAAAGTTCTTAAAAGGTCAAACATCCGAGATTATCAAAGAACTTGAGGAAAAAATGAAAGAGGCAGTTTCAAGGTTGGAATTTGAGAAGGCAAAGATTTATAGGGACGAGCTGCTCGCGATCACAAAACTTTCTAAGGAGCAGGTAGTATCAAGAATTGGAGGCGAAAACAAAGATGTCTGCGTAGTTTACAGATTGGGGAAAAGCGGTATTGCCTATCTCCTCAAAATAAGGGAAGGGATTTTGGTAGATAGAGAATCCTATTTCCTTGAGGTTTTAGAACACGATAGTGAGGAAGAAATCCTTAAAGGATTTATTATGCAATACTATTCATCTGCCAGCAACCCCCCTGACAATATTATAATTGATAAAAGTTTTGAAGACTTGCCCACCGTAAGCTCTGCACTGAAAATAAAAATAAGAATCGCAACAGGAGAAGAAAAAAAGCTGATAGAAATGGCTTATGAAAATGCCAAAAAAGAGCTGGAAGAAGAAATAGCTAAAAAGAAAGGCGCAAAGAAAGTACATCCAGGCCTTGTTGAGCTTTCAGAACTTTTGCACATGGTGAAAGTTCCAGAGAGGATAGAGGCCTGTGATATTTCTCAACTTTTTGGTGACGAAAGGGTAGGAAGTTTTGTGTGCTTCGTAAAAAATCGCCTTTCCAAATCAAACTACAGGAAATATAAAATTAAAGGAGAATACATTGATGACCCACAAATGATGTATGAGGTGGTTAAAAGGAGGCTCGATGACGAACCATTACCCGATGTAATCCTTATCGATGGAGGAATAACCCAATTAAACGCAGCAAAAAAAGCAAAAGAGGAGTTAAAAAAGGATGTTCCACTTATGGCTTTTGCCAAAAGGTTTGATGATCTTTATCTCGAGGATGGCCGAAGAATTATGGTTCCCAAAAGAAGCCACCTTTTTTCACTACTTAAAATTTTAAGAGATGAAGCCCATAGGTTTGCAATACAATATCATAGAAAGTTGAGAAATAAAAGGTTTTTGGAATTCCCTTACAAAATCAAAGGTATAGGGCCAAAAACAATAGAAAAACTCACACACTATTTTGGAAGTATTAAAAAAATTAGAGAAGCTTCATTGGAAGAACTAAAAAAGGCAGGAATTAATAAGAAAGCTGCAGAAAGAATATACAAGTTTTTTCATTCACAAAACGAGTTTGATTCCCGCTAAAAAGGAACGTATAATTAATATATGGAGAGCAAAGATATTTATTATGTGGGTAAAGATTCTTCGATTCATACAGTTTTGAAAGTTTTTGCCGAAAAGCACGGCTTGACATCCGAAATAATAGAATCTCTTGAAGATTACATCAGCGCACTCGAAAAGAAACAATACCCGATATTTATTTATGACTTAGACCTCCCAGCTATGGAACTCGATGACTTCTTGAGACTCCAGAGTGATTTAGACGATACACCAATTAATATAGCGGTTACATCAAGGGAAGTGAAGGGACTCGACGGTTTTATGCTAATTTTGGAAAAAGAAGACTTTAAAAAAACAGAATCCTACCTCTTACTGCAGTATCTCTGCAAAAACGTTAACATGCTGGGAGACGTTATTCACACCTGGAAAACGCAGCGAGAACTCATACGCAATCTACCTTTAGGAATGTACAGGACTACAACACAGGGGAAATTTCTTCTTGGAAATTTAGAACTCCTTAATATTCTTGAGGTTCCGAGTTTTGAAATCCTATCGAGATTAAACGCCCGGGATTTTTACGTCAATTCAGAAGACAGAGAAAGGTGGATTGATCTGATTTTCAAAAATAAAGTGGTTAAAAATTTTGAATTCAAACTTAAAACCTTTAAAGGCAACATAAAGTGGATAAGAAATAATGCACGCGGTGTTTTTAAGGGAGGTACCCTCGAATACATTGAAGGCTTTCTCTCAGATATAACGGATGAAAAGCTTTTCAGGGAAAAAGAGGCAAGGCTTCTTGAAAACTCTCTAAACCAGAGACTATACCTTATAAGCCTTTTTAAAAGCAGTGGATCTTACATTAAAGATATTGAATCCGCTTTCTTTGAAATTGCAAAGAATTCTTGCAAAGTGCTCAATGCCAGCAGATTTGGAATATGGATCTTAAAAGATGGGAATTACGAGAACAAAGTAGTATACAACTCCGAGAAAAACGACTTAGAATTGGAAAAGGTTACCTTTAGTGAAAAAGTGCATCGCCGTTACTTAAATTTTTTTGAAACAGGGAATACAAATCAGTACACCGGATGTAACACAAGATAACAGGCTAATGGAGCTTTATGAAAATTATATAAAGCCCAGAGAAATTAAATCGGTCATCGATACCCCTATATTTGTCGAAAATGAGTTGTGGGGAATTTTGAAATGTGAATATACTAAGAAGCACGATATAGATAGGCAGGATGAGTGGTTTAACCACATTCTGGCCCTTTACATCGCAAATCTGATGGAAACTGCCCTGGCAATAGAAGCAAAAGAGGAAACCAAAAATTATGCAAAAAAGCTGGAAAAATACTTTGAAGAAGTTATTTTACTCCTTTCAAGGATCGTTGAAGAACGAGACCCGTATACAGCAGGCCATCAGAAGAAGGTAGCATTGATAGCTGC
>JASEFR010000026.1 GCA_030019025.1 bacterium | reverse complement strand
CCTTAGCCAACTTCCGGTTATACAATTGAGCCACAACGTTTCGAATAAACAAAGCAACATCCGCTGCATCTTTAGGACTGCAGGGCTTACCCGTCCCGATTGCCCAAACCGGTTCATAGGCAATTACTACGCTTTTTACCTCATCCCCACTCAAATAGGCAAGATCGGAAATCAATTGACTTTCTACAACTTGTTTGTGTACACCTTTTTCCCTTTGCTCAAGGGTTTCACCAATACAAAGAATGGGGGTCATGCCTTCACCTAAAACCGCTTTTAGCTTTCTCGCTATCATTTCATCACTCTCAGAAAAATATCTCCTCCTCTCTGAATGTCCAATAACCACGTAATCACAGTTAAGTGCCTTTAACATTTTGGGCGAGATTTCCCCTGTGTAGGCGCCTTCTTTTTCGTAAAAGACATTCTGTGCCCCGAGTTTAAGCAACCTCTTGTCAATTATTGTTGAAACATTATATAGAGCGGTAAAGGGCGGTATTACTGCAACTTCATACGGAGTCTTTATTTCCATAAGTCTATTTTGAAGCTCCTTCACAAAAGCCTCTGCCTCAGTGTGAGTCATATACATCTTCCAATTTCCTGCAATAATTCCCTTTCTCATTGCGTTTGTAATTATAAATTTTCCAATGCGTACAGTCAAAGAAAAGATAAAACTTTGAAAAGGGAACCGGGTACTCTAATCTACTGGGCTAATTTTTTCAGAATTGAGTCTTTAAGCTCCTGGGCTTTGTTATAACCTGCGCTAATAGCAACTTCCGCCTTATTAAATTCGTGAGAATCTATGCCAGAGTCTACTTCAATATACACGTCACAGGGATAGTCTTCCAGTCTATTGAGATTAATTTCGCTTATCATCAAGTGAGAAACTTTGATTATGTAGGAAATAAATCCCATTGCTTCTTCCCGAAACTTGTTAACTTCCCTCTTCTTGGTTATCCGATCAATCAAACCCGTTTTTTCTTTTAAGTTTATCTCATCAGAATCGGCAAACCTCACCGTATGCCTTATCGCGGGGATGACATTTACCGCTATAGAAAAATAGTTCTCGTCGAGGAGGCTAAGAGCCCTCACGGGAACATTATCGAGCACTCCACCGTCCACCACTATTCTGTCAGAGGTTACTGGAACAAAGACAAAAGGTATACTGGTGCTCATCAATATTGCCTTTACCAGGTCTCCGCGGTCAAAATAAAGGGCTTCATTGTTGGTAACATCCACTGCTGTCGCAATAAACTTTTTTCTTAGTGCCTGGATTTTAATGTAGCCGAGATAACTCCTTAAGAACTCTTCAACGCCGGAAAGCCCTATAAATCCTTGAGTAGATAGTGAAATGTTAAATATTTTCGCCATCTTTTTAAAATCCATTTCCGTGGCGATTCTCTCCATCTCCTGGGGAGTAAAGCCAGAACAGTAAAATCCGCCCACGAGCGCACCCATGCTGGTTCCCACCACAAGGTCAGGGGAAATCCCCCACTCTTCCAAGGCCTTTATAACGCCTATATGAGCGTACCCCTTTGCAGCACCACCACCTAGCAGAAGAGCAACTTTTTTCATTGTAAAATATACCTCCAGGTTATAAAAACCGCCTTTTTACGGTAAGAAATTATAAAATCACTACTTTTGTAGTGCAATTCCATACCAATTCCGTAAGATTTATCCTTTAAGGTGTATCCTGTAAAAATTCCAATCCACTTTAAAGGGGTAACTCTGAGGGACGAAGAATAATTAGGTCTTCCATCCTTTTCAATAAATCCGTCCACAGAAAAGGAAAAAAACTCTAAAGGCTCAAGGTTTATGCCCACACCCCCAGAAAGATTCAAGACATCTTTGCTGTATTTACTATAGTAAATACCTGAAATCACATTCTTTAAAGAAATCCCGACACTAATTCCCCTTCTTTTGTAAATCATGCCAAGGTCAATGGAAAAACCATTCCCTGTGTCTAAATTAACCTCCGGAGCTCCATCTTTTACCAACGCCTCGCCAAATCTTACGAAATAATAGCCTAAACGCAGGCCACCGTAAAGATTATAATAGAGCATATCGGAAATAGCCAGACTAAATTCGTCTATGGAATACTCCACTTCCCTATCCGGAGTCTTCACTTCTCTACGGTTTACCAACCTGTAATAGAATGCCGCGTTCTTGGAAAAAAAACCTACCGCTGTTAAATTTCTAAACTTCATGTGCGTCCCATAATTCAGAATATCGCTGATACTTTCAGGAACATAACCAAAAGTGAAAGAGAGACCGCCTCGCACTAACAGTGAGAAGGCAGAAACATTGTCAATATTTGGAAAGCCATATCTCGCTACAACGGAGTAGGCAAGTCCAGGAACGGAAGCATCAGCAGGAAGGCCACCGAACTCAGAAGGGTTGATTAGCGAAATTACAAAAAAGAACATAACAATTGCCATATTGTTTTTATTATAAAGTATTCTGCTCAATTACGCTCCCTTTACTTTCCCAAGCCGATATAGATAAGTTCAACTTGAATTTTGTAAAGAGAAGTTTTATCATCTTTTTATGAATATAAAACATCGGCTTGCACTCTATTTAACGTCACTGCTAATTCTTTACGTCGGGACGATTTATATTACAAAGTTGAAGATTGAAAAAACGCAGCAAGAAATCGGTGAAATAAAAAGCGCCATCAAGAATAGCTATAACAAACTCACAGATCTGATGAGTTCTTCAATTTATCAAATTTTGGCACTACCCCAAAAGGATACAGTGGAAATTATTCTTAAGGCCCGCGCGCACCTTTTCCTATCATCAACCGATCCATTTAACAGTTTAGTTGAAGAAAACAACTACGAGCTCGCCCTCTACTATATGAACAAAAAGTCTACTCTATTCTTTGAAATAGTAAATTACGCATGGGAATTTGTTCCCAATCTGAGAAACACCAGAGCAATTACTGATGTTCTGGAAGTAATTGGAGATGTTGAACTAACAGTCGACTCGCTTCTTACAAAGGCAAAAATATTATACCAGACAGAGAACTTTTACAGGAAAATTTACAATTTTCTGTGGCCCTTCAGCAGCCTCAAAAAAACAAAGAATAGCAAGCCGGCAAATCCTACCCAGAAGATCAATGTTAGTAATGTTCCAACAAGCTCAAAAAGCTTTTTATTTCTTATCTTAGAATTACTCGCTTTTGAAACAGCTTCAACGTAAACTTCCGCGGGTGTGAGTTTCCTTGCGAGATAAAACATCGCAGGAATAATAAAAAGATCGTCCAGATAACCCAAAACAGGTATGAAATCGGGTATTATATCCAACGGGGAGAAGGCATAACTCAGAGAAAAGAAGCACAAGACCTTTACATACCAAGGTGTCCGTTTGTCAACAAGAATGTAATAAATAGTATTAATAACAAAAGCAATATCTGCCCCTGCCTGGGCGAGCCCGTCTCTAAACTTCAAAAAAATTTTCAATGTGCTCAACTTCCTTATCTTGACCCTTTATTCCAATAAAATCAAATCGAACCGGTCCCTGCCATCCCCGCTCCATTAAATACACCGAGGCAACCTTTAACAGGTTGGTACGCTTCCTGTAGGTAATTGTTTCTGATGGTTCCATGAAATTTCCCGTAAGGCTTCGTACCTCCACGAAAACTAACACATTATCCTTGAGGGCAATTATATCAATTTCCCCAAATCTTTTTCTGTAATTCCTCTCAAGGATTTTATAGCCTTTTCCGCGAAGATACTTGGCAGCTAATTCTTCAAATTCTTTACCTTTTTGCTTAGAAACTCTGCCTTTGAAGATCCGATGGAGAAACATATTTCATCCAGTCTGGTTTAGAAGGCTCAGAGGGATCTGAAGAATAAACAAGTTCGAAATCACCGGTATTTTTTATATCCACAAACACAAATTCCTTAAATCCTCCAGAATAGTAAATCCAGTGCTCGCGATTCCTGGATGTCAAACCGAAGGTTACTCTGTTTATTTCATCAGGCGGACCAAATTTTATGTAGATTCGACCCCTATCTGAAAGCCTTCCAGGCTTTTCAGGAAGGGAAAAGTTTTCATCAGCGTATTTGCACCTTTTCATAAACTCCACAAAAAACTCATTGTACTCAGTTTCTGGCGTGGGGTCAAGCTTTTTCCAGAACTTTTTAAGATACAGTATTTTCCCTTCCTCGGGGAGCTCCTTGAGTTCCCTGAGTTCCTCAGGAGTAGCGAAGTAGTCAATGAAATAGAAATAGGTTAAATTTTCCATTTGTTGCTCGGGCAAAACCGAAGAATAGTAGATAAACTCTCTATCCCTTATTACTGAACTCCCAGTGGACGGATCAACCGCTTGAACCTTCAGAGTATATCTGCCAGACTTCAACCCCTCCAGCAAAATACCGTCCCTGACAACAGGAAGTTCATCCTTGTATCTTTTGATCGGCGTTGAGGCTCTGACAGGGTTGCCTTTTTCATCAAGAATAAAATACCTAACAAAATAAGGGAGTGTGTCTTTCGATAGATGGTAAAGTTCCATGTAGAAAAACAAAGTATCCTTTCCCTCGAAGTATATGCCCGAAGGGTTTGGAATCTGAACATAACCAAACCTTCCAAAAATAGAATCCTCACCAGGATAGGTTGTAAAAAGGAGCTGAAGATCGGAGGCACTTAGTGAAGTATCCGGGTCAAGCGCACTTAAACTAAACTTAACAAATCCCCTGTTTCTTGAATTTAAATCCGAAATGGTAAACGTCACTTCGTAAATCCCCGGTATGAGAGAAGCCCAAAACTTATCCACTGAGAAATTCAAAGGCTTCGACGTTCTTTGTGTCCACTCTGAAACTATTGGCTTCTCAAGGTTCTTGCCCTGAATTTCAACCCTTGCTTTAAACCCCTCAACATCTTTTTTCCTTTTGAGGGAATTTAAATTAATCATATAACTGAATTCACAAACGGTGATAGAATCTGATCTCAAAAACCTTGAATATTCAAGTAAAAAATCCACCTTTCCCTCGCTTTTGTACACCTGCGAGGGAACCTGGGGAAAAACTCCTCTATTTTCTGAGGATCTCGTAAAAAATATAGCGAGGAGGATCAACAATTTCATAATCTCCAACCCCCTTTAAATCCATAAATACAAAACGGTAATTTTTGTAATAATAGTACCACACCTCGTAAGAAGGCGCCTCAAGGTCAAAGGGATGTCTCTCAATCTCATCAGGTGGACCGAGAACAATATAGCAGATACCCCTATCAGAGATTGCACCCCTTTTTAAATGGGATGAAAAGTTTTCGTCAGCATATTCAACTCTGTTCCAGAACTCCTCTTCAAATTCATTGAGCTCTGTTTCGGGTGTGGGATCCCGCCTCTTCCAGAATCTTTCCCAATAACTTTTAAGGGAGTCAGAATTCTTTTTGTAATAATTAAAAGAATCCAATTCCGTTTGAGGCACCATAAAAGAAAGGATTGTGATTATTTGATTTAACTCTGAAGGTGTAAAATCAATGGGAAGGGTGAAAAGAGTCAAACGGGCTTCTCTCTTTTCCTGCCCGGCTGATAAGACGACCTTATAACTTCCTGATTTGAGCTCTGCGAAATTCACCTCAATGAAGTTATCACCTCTGTTCAAGATCCCATTCAGTTCTAAAACGGGTCTCACCGATATAATCTGTAATCTAAAAGGAATAGAATCTTTCAAGGACCTCACATAATAAATCCCCTTTTTTCCTCTTACATAAGATGGTGACGGCCTTTTTGAACCCTCTAATAAAGCCGTTGAATCAAGAAGTACCGGATCAGAAATTAAACCCGGTGCTTTCACAGCCTGCACAAACTCCGCTATTACATTTCCCTCTGAGTCCTTTAATCTAAACCGTAATCTGTATTCTGGAAATCTCTTAATTTTAAACGCGAACATCCTCTGATACCATTTGGATTGTTTGGTCTCTTTGAAGGTAGAGGCCAGAACTTCCATCGTCCAGCTGTTTCCAAAAAGGAGATTCTTTCTATTATCAAATACTTCGGCTTCCAATTCGGCGTAACTCTTGTAGGAATCACCCTCCCTGTAAAATATTAGATTCTGCCTATTAAAACTAACAAAGGTTACAAACTGTATTGAGTCCCCGTTATCCTCAGGTAAAAGATAGACCAGTACCTCGCTTTTCTTTGAAGTATAAAGACTTAGAAGAATTGCTAAAAGGAGATTCATTTCTTTTCCAGCTTTTTCCGTAATTCTTTAAGTTTCTTTTGCCACTCATTTTCCTCTTTTAAAGTTCCTACATGCTCACAGGTTGTCATGTTGAGATTAACTCCACATACGGGACAAAGTCCCTTGCAGTCCTCACTACACAATGGTTTCATGGGTACAGAAAGGATAATGCTATCCCTTACTAAGGGAGTTGTATCCACTTCCTGGGTAGGTGCAAATATTGAATAAATGTCTTCGTCACTCAAGTATTTTTCAGGTTCTACTTCCTCCTGCCCTGGTTTCACGTAGTATTCATCCACCGTATTAAAAGATTGCTCAAACTCCTCGAGACACCTTGAACAGGTCAAAACAAGAATAAACTTAGAATCAATTCTAATCTTAACTCTGCTTCCTCTCTTTTCAACAGTGGTATGGACAAAAGCCTTATCCTTTAAGCGGAAATCCAAGCCTAAGAGATCAAGCTCCGATGGGCCTAAGGACTCAAAATACTCCGTGATTCCATCCTTTAAATTGAGAATATCAATTTTCACTCTTAATTCCCCTCACCACTTCAAGACATTTAGGACACAACCCCGGATGCTCAGGGTCTTCCCCTACCTTTTGGTGCCAAATCCAGCACCTTTCACATTTCTTCCCTGATGCATGCTCAACGGAGATCTTAATTCCCTCAAAATCCTGAAAAACAAAATCACCCTGTGCTTTTCCGTTCAAAGAAACTTGCGAGACTATGAAAAGTTCCCCAAGATACGATTCATACTTTCTGAGGACATTAAACACCTCACGGTTATCGGCGTTAATTAACACCTTAGCCTCCAAGCGGTCACTCAAAATCTTTTCATCCTTTCTTGCTCTCTCTATCAGGAGCAGGACCTTATCCCTTACATCAAGAAGTACTTCAAAATCTCTCAATATTTCTTCATTATCATATATAGGGTTAATTGAGGGCCAGTCTGCCAAAAATACACTCTCTTCTTTATTCCCCGGAAGATATCCCCATGCCTCCTCCGCAGTGAAAGATAGTATCGGTGAGATCACAATAAGAAGCTCTTTCAAGATTTCATAAATAACGATCTGGGCAGAACGCCTTCCAGGGGTATCCGCACCCCACGTGTAAAGCCGATCCTTAAGAACGTCAAGGTAAAAGGCTGATAGATCCACAACAATGAAGTTGTAAAGGGTATGATACACCTTGTAGAAGTAGAAATTATCATAAGCATCCTCTATAGTCCTTTTAACTTGATTCCACTTGGCAAGCATATATTTCTCGAGGGGTATCAAATCCTCGTATTTAACCCTTTTACTTTCATCCCAGTCGTAAAGGTTACCAAGCATAAACCGGAAAGTGTTCCGGATCTTTCTATAAGAATCCACCAGTCTTGTCAAGATTTCCTCTCCAAGTCTCACATCCTCAGTATAATCACTGGAAGCCACCCAGAGTCTCAGAATGTCCGCTCCGTATTTACTTATAACCTCTTCAGGTAGAATCACATTACCAAGGCTCTTATGCATCGCTTTACCTTCTTCATCAACTACCCATCCGTGGGTTATGACATTTTTATAGGGAGCACTTCCACAATAGGCGGTACCAAGCATAAGGGACGCATTAAACCAACCACGGTGTTGATCTGAACCTTCAAGATACACATCCGATGGCCATGGCAAACCGTACTTTTCCGAAACCACAATATAAGAGATCCCAGAATCAAACCAAACATCTAAAATATCCTGCTCTTTATCAAATTGATTTCCGCCGCACCTTGGACAGTGTACCTTTCCTTCCGTAAATACGCTTACATCCCTGACAAGCCAAGCATCAACCTCACCTTGCTCAACATATTCTGCCAGATTATCAACAACCTTTCGGTTCAGGAAAGTTTCACCACAACTTTTACATTTTAAAGCAGGAATAAATACACCCCAGCTTCTCTGCCTTGAAATAACCCAATCGGGTCTTTCCTTTACCGATGTATGTATTCTTACCTGCCCCTCCTCGGGGTGCCATTTTACTTTCAAAATTTCACCCAGTGCTTTATCCCTTAGTCCAGCATGATCTACACTCAAAAACCATTGGTGAGTTGCCCTGAAAATCAAGGGGCCTTTACAGCGCCAGCAGTGCGGGTAACTGTGAGTTATTTTGGAAAGCTTTACAAATTTCCCTTTCTCTTTCAAAACTTCTATGACCTTCTTGGACGCTTCATCAGTGTCAAGCCCTTCAAACTCAGGTGCTTCTGCTGTAAATTTTCCGCTTTCGTCCACCGGTGAGATTATAGGAAGTTTATATTCTCTTCCCACTTCAAAGTCTTCTTTGCCGTGACCGGGGGCAATATGGACAATACCCGTTCCATCCTCCGTTGTCACAAAAGTTCCGAGAATCATCGGTGAAACTCTATCGATGAAGGGATGTTTGAATTTAAGGCCTTCAAGCTCTTTTCCTCTAAACTTTTTCACGATCTCAAAATTCTCACCAAGGATGTCCCTGTTGCTTTCTATTAGCTCTTCCGCCAGCAAGTATGTTCTCTCTTCGGTTTTTACAACCACATATACAAGATCGGGATGGACGGCCAGGGCAGTGTTGGAAATTATGGTCCAGGGTGTGGTTGTCCACACCAGTGGATAGAAATCAGTCTCTAAAGGTTCAAAGGTAAACCAGAGAGAAGGTGATTCTTTATCTTTATATTCAATTTCAGCCATTGCGAGAGTTGTTTTACACCGTGGACACCAGTGAACAGGAAGATAACTTCTGTAGATATATCCTTTCTCCACAAGTTCAGCGAGAATCCGCAGCTCCTTTGCCTCATAGTAGGGATCCATTGTTAGGTAAGGATTTTCCCAGTCTCCAAAAACTCCCAGCCTTTTGAACTCTTCACGCTGAATCTCAACCCACCTCTTGGCAAAATTCCTGCAATCCCTCCTTAAATTTTGCTTTAGGAGAGGTTCCCCCATCTCAGAGGCGTCGGACAAAAGCCTTTTGTACTCTGGATGTGTCTTTATGACCTCCAGTTCAATGGGCATACCATGATTGTCCCAACCCGGCACATAAGGAGCATAAAAACCTTTTAAAGACTTATACTTAACGAGAAAATCCTTAAGAATTTTATTTAGCGCAGTGCCAAGATGGATGTGACCATTTGAATAAGGAGGACCATCGTGCAAAATAAAAACCTTACCTGAATTTTTTCTCTTTTCTATATTTTTCTGGTAAATTTTTCTCTCCCCCCACCAATTCAATCGGAGTGGCTCTTTTTTAGTCAGCTCTGCCTTCATTGAAAAGTCGGTTTTAGGCAAATTAACAGTATCTCTATAATCTCGCATAGAATCCTCCATTTCAAGCAGTACTTAAATATAATTCAGAATTTAAGCAGATTCAAAAAGCTTGGGCCTTTACTTTATTAAAACCCCCTTGTAAGTTCCCACAAATTTGCCGTTTACGTCCACTTCAGCAAAGTAGACACCCTTAGGCAGACTTCTCAAATCTATCCTTTCATTTTCAGAATTTGAAACTTTAATGGTTTTCTGAAGAACCTTCCTACCAACAGCATCGTAAAGGGAAATCTTCAGGGTTGAATTAGAAAGACCAGACGCGCTCAAAACGAGATAAGGTCCTTTCCAATCCAGTCTCAATGTATAATGATCAGGTTTTTCAGCTACACTAACGGGAGACGTGGAGAGAGTTGCAAAATAGCCAATCTCTCTTACCGTTGAAGCATATGGTGTATTCTGAGGCCACCACCCGACAATCCTCGCACCATCGGTAACTTTTACAAATATCTTTGGGACAAAGGTTGTATAGTCACCCGAAATATTAAGGTGATAAGCAAGACCGGTGCCGGTAAGATCAATAGGAATGGCTACTTCTGCGTATTTGGTATTCCCCTGCAAACCATAGGCATGAGGAAGATTCAGAGTTTGAATTGAGCCGGTTCCCGATGACGTATATGGTCTGAAATAACTCAACCTCGTTGAACCGTCTCTAAATGAGATTTCACCCTCATTGCTATTACTTTCAGGGAAAGAGCCGTCACCATTATCGTCAATTACGAATGTTATAAAGTCATTATTTCCGACGGTACTATCCCCAACGACTTTGAAGGCAACAAAAAGGGTATCGTGAAAAATATGGGCTTTCACATATGTACTTCTTATTGTCCTATAAAGTTCACCGCCAATTGCAAGGAAATTGCTTACGTCTATCCAAGCCGCACCGTAATACTCCAGATCACTCACATTTCCGTCAACGAGATGTTCCGTATAATAGTTATCGCCTTCGGAACGCGCAACGGTATAATCTCTAACCACACTCTTTGAATAATAAAATCCGCTAAGAGAATCGTCTCTTGAAACATCATCGCCGACGTCCAAGGACAAGTGATAAGAATATTCACAATCATCAATAGTTGGAGAAAAATAAACACTTATGGTATCTGCCAGTCCAGTATCAACGGAAACACTGGTGACCGTCGTGTCGTAGACAAGGGTTCCTGACTCATCATATACCTTAAAGTTCAAGTCCCTGTTTGCAAGAACAAAGCCGTTATTAAATAACTTCAACTTAAATTCTGAGGTAGCATTAAGGGTATCAGCCCTTGGTATGGAAACGGATGACATTTTCACATTATTATAGGAGGAGACCATAAGATCGGCATACATGGTATCACCGGGGTTTGATATATTGAGAACGCCGACATAAGTTGTAATCATTGGATTTCCATAATCCTTGGAATCGGGAATAGAATAGTTGTGAAAGTCTCTGTTATTTGATGTGCCCGGCCATGGATCACCGGCATCGCCTCTATTTGTGCTGTGCTCTAAATCCCACCTACCATCAGCTTGCTCAAGGGCAACTTTATAATGATATAGATAATTCTGACCGGGATACCACTCATTGTTATTATTAGGCCTAGCATCATCTATATGATAAATCAAAAGGCCTTCACCTGGCAGGGCTCTATCAAACTTCTTCAGCCTGCGATTTTCAACTAAGAAATACCTGTTTCCTGTATTTCCATCGGTCCAAAGCCTAAAGACAATACCCGTATCTTCAACTGCAGGTATAGCCTGATAAATTCCATTGCTCTTTACCGTATCCACCGTTACAAATCCAAGTCTTATTTTACACCAAGCATCCAAGTGAGCAGGGACTGCTCCACCACCATTCCATGAACCACCTGCCATTAGAGACCAATTTCCAAGCCCCTCTGAAGAGTAATCGGTATCATAAAGGTCAGGAAGGCCAAGAGGTCTGTGTCCCAGCTCATGGGCAATTACTCCACAACCTGCATTCTCAGGCACCGTGGTGTACCAGTAGGCTTGTTTTCCATCTACAATAAGTGTCTGAGGAATAACCCAGGCATGGGACCATATATCGTTGGGGTCACCAGTCGATTCTGCACCGGGGCCTGCGTGAACAATGACAAGGGCATCCACATAACCGTCGTTGTCCATATCACGCTGGGAAAAGTCTATGAAAGAATCTGCGGCTACTACTGCATCATAAGCCATCTTCTGCGCGTTCTGAGGCCAATCGCCCATTCCATAATTGTTGTTGGTATAATAAGTATACGGATTAGGTAAACGCACCCATACAGGAGTCACCAAAAATTCAAATTCGAGATTACCGTAGGAGTTCTCAAGGTAGAAATCTTTAACACTCCCTGTTGTGAATGGCCCGTTTGTAAGGGAATCATAATGCCCTGCAGGAGTAGTTCCTATGTTATCCGAGAAGTCACACATTATAACAACCGCCCTTTTAATGACCTTCGTTTTCGTTTCACGGGCAATTTGCATCTCTTTTCCGATCTTATCCATTAGTTCCTCGGAAGGAGCATTCATTCCTCGCTTTCTTGCATCGTCCATTATGGAAACCAGGCCTTGCAGGTTTCCACTCTTTCTCAAATTTTCCAGTACCTCCGGGCTTGGAGGCATCATAAACATCATTGCAATTAATAAATTCATTTGACCCCCTTGCTCTCTTTTATTTTATACCTTGGTTTATGGAATACAAACTTTACCGTCAACTCTTAAACCTGAAACCTGAGCTGAAAACTTCAACACAGTTATCTACAACTTCGGGATCAAACAAGATCCCTTTATTTTCTTGGAGATATCCCAACACATCGTCTAATTTATAAGCATCTCTCCACGACCTAAAATGGGTCATTGATTCTACTACCTCAGCAACGGAGAGAATCCTGGCTTCTAAAAGTATTTCACCATTTTTTAATCCCCTCGGATAACCACTGCCATCCCACCGTTCATGATGTTGGTAGACAATTTCCGAAATAAGGTAGGGAAATGACAAATCTTTCAAAAACTCATATCCTATCTCAGGATGAAGCTTTATGAGAGCAAACTCCACGTCCGTTAAAGGTCCCGGTTTGTGGACAATTTCCGTTGGCAAGGAGATTTTCCCAATATCGTGAATCATTCCGGCGTAAGCAAGATATTCAACCCTCTCCTCTTCAAGTCCCATTCTTTTTCCGATTTCCGCAACAAGCTCTCCAACATTATCACCGTGAATCTTCCCATAGGGATCTTTAAGCTCTATAATCTTCTCAATGAGGGTAATGGAACTTTTAAAACTCTCCTTTAGTTTTATGTTAGCCTCTTCCAGCCTTTGAATCAACATTCTTTGCCTAAAAGCAGTGGAAATGTTCTGACTTATCTCCCTAAGATAATCGTAATCATCGCTTCCTATCTCATCGCTTTTAGAAAGCACTCCTATAATTCCTTTGAACTCTTCCTCTACTTCAATAGGAACTGCTATAAGAGTAAGAAATTCTGTACCATCTCCAAGTTTTTTATCCAATACTCCATCTTTAAACGGATCTTCATCGGGTACGAGGCTTTCGGCTATAATTTTTTCTACTAACGTTCTTTTCCCATCATCTACAACGAAAGTATTGAAGCCTTTTTCTGGATTGAAAACTGTAATAAATGGCAAACTAAAACCTCTTATTCTTGAAAGGAGGCTTACCAGAGTCTCAAAGAGCTCAAGGGGATCAGTTACTAAATAAAGGGCTTCGGAGATTGTCTTTGCTAATGCAAGCTTAGTTGTCTGGAGTTCCACCAGACTCGAAAGTTCTTTATCTCTTTCCCTCAGTTCCTTTAAGGCTTCCTCTAAAATTTTTAAGGATTCTTCAAACTTTTTAACAACAAAGTCAATCTTTGAAGCGCTCATTAAATATATTATATGAAAATCTCATGGCAAAGTCAAGCCTTAGAATTCTCAAGCTCTTTCTTTAAGTACAAGCCAGTGTAGGAATTTGGATTCTTAGCAACCTCCTCGGGAGGGCCTTCTGCTACAATCCATCCGCCTTTATCACCGGCTTCCGGTCCAAGATCAATTATCCAATCAGCAGACTTAATAACATCAAGGTTGTGTTCAATAACTAAAACGGTATTGCCCATATCTACAAGGCGTTGGAGAACCAGTATAAGTTTCTTCACGTCATCAAAGTGAAGTCCCGTTGTGGGTTCATCAAGAATGTAAAGAGTCTTACCTGTTGCTACCTTTGAAAGTTCTTTTGCCAATTTTATTCTCTGCGCTTCTCCACCAGAGAGAGTGGTGGCAGGTTGACCCAGTTTAATATAGCCTAATCCCACGTCTTTCAATAGTTTCAACTTTCGCTCAATTGAAGGGATATCCTGGAAAAGTACATAAGCTTCATCTACTGACATATCAAGAACATCAGCAATACTTTTATCTTTATATTTTACCTCCAGTGTCTCTTTATTGTAGCGCTTACCCTTACACACTTCACAAGGGACATAAACGTCTGGTAAAAATTGCATCTCCACCTTTATAAACCCCTCGCCAGCACAAGCTTCACAACGGCCACCTTTAACGTTGAATGAAAACCTTCCAGGGGTATATCCTCTCTTACGAGATTCTTTAAGAGAGGCAAAAAATTCTCTGATCGGTGTAAAAGCAGAAGTATAGGTTGCGGGATTGGATCTCGGAGTCCTGCCTATAGGACTCTGATCAATATTGATAACTTTGTCAATTTTCTCAAGCCCCTCAATCTTGTCAAAGGCACCGGGGGTTTCTCTTGACCCGTAAAAATGTCTCATCAAAGCTATGTAAAGTGTATCCTGAATCAAAGAAGATTTGCCAGACCCCGAAACGCCCGTAATGCACACAAAAAGCCCAAGGGGTATCTTCAGGTCTATACCTTTTAAATTGTTGTGCCGTGCTCCTCTCAAAATTAAAAAATCACCCTTGGGTTTTCTCCTCTTCTTAGGAACAGGAATACTCTTAATTCCCGCAAGGTATTGGCCAGTTAAGGATTTTTTTGATTTTAAAATCCCTTCATAAGTCCCGCTGAAGACAACCTTTCCTCCTTTATCACCTGCACCAGGCCCCAGGTCTATAATCCAATCTGCCTCTTTAATTGTTTCCTTATCGTGTTCTACAACAATAACTGTATTTCCAAGGTCCCTCAGTTTCTTTACCGTCCCTATGAGCCTATCAATATCCCTCGGATGAAGGCCAATGGAAGGTTCGTCGAGGACATAGAGGACGCCTGTAAGCCCTGAACCAATCTGAGTGGCGAGTCTAACTCTTTGTTCTTCTCCAGAAGAAAGGGTATCTGTGGATCTATCAAGGGTCAAATAATCAAGCCCCACATCCACCAAGAAAGACAATCGGGAAATAATCTCTTTCACTATTTGCCTGCCTATTATTTCTTCTTTCCCAGTAAGCTTTAGATTTTTAAACCACTCAAGGGCAGAAGATATGCTCATTCTGGTTATGTCCCATATCGATTTATCGCGAATTCTAACGTAAAGTGATTCCTTTCTCAGTCTCGCCCCACCGCACATTGGGCATGTCTTTTTCACCATGTATCTTTCGATCTCTTCCTTAACCCAGTCAGATTCCGTTTCGTGATATCTGCGCCACAGATAAGGGATAACACCTTCAAAATAATAGTAGTCCTGTTCCATTCTATCCTGCCTGTAATAGTCTTTTGCAGGATCCTCGGTTCCATATAATATCAAATTTTTAAAACTTCTTGGTAACTCAGACCAAGGAGTATCAAGGTCTACATGTTTTTCTTTTGCAAGTCTTAAAAGTTTCTCTTCCAGAAAGGGATTGGGCTCGCCCCATGGTTTTATCGCACCTTCAAGGATTGAAAGTTCTTCCGAATTTATAAGCTTTGAAGGATCAATTTCTAATTTTACACCCAATCCGGAACATTCAGGGCATGCTCCGTAAGGTGAATTAAAGGAAAAGATTCTCGGCTCCAAGCCCTCCAGCGAATAATCGCAAACGGGGCACATCAATTTTTCTGAATATACAACTTCTTTCCCCGTCTCCTCAAATTTAAGTTTAACAAGGCCGTTAGATTCCCGGAGGGCAGTTTCCACGGATTCAGAAATTCTACTTCTGTTTTCCTTATCCACGCCAACTCTGTCCACAAAGATGTCTATCACGTGGTTTTTATACTTCTCAAGTGCTGGCGGCTCTTCAAGTTCAATAAGCTCCCCATCCACATAAGCCCTTAAAAATCCCTTTTTGAGGTACTTTTCGAAAAGATCTTTGTATTCCCCTTTTCTTCCTCTAACCACCGGTGCAAGAATCTGAACATACTGTCCCTGTGGAAGATTTAAAATCTCTTCTACAATTTCATCAAGGGTCTTCTTAACCAAAGGTAAGTTATGATGGATACAATGAGCTATCCCGATACGGGAAAAAAGCAATCTTAGATAGTCATAAATTTCCGTAACTGTACCCACTGTTGATCTTGGATTCCAACCACCCTTCCTCTGCTCTATGGATATTGCCGGGGAAAGCCCCTCAATAAAATCAACATCCGGCTTTTCCATTAAACCAAGGAATTGCCTTGCGTAAGACGAAAGAGATTCCACATATCTTCTCTGTCCCTCTGCATAAATCGTATCAAAGGCAAGGGAGGACTTACCAGATCCAGATACGCCTGTTATAACCACCAGCTTATATTTGGGAATCTCCACATCAACATTCTTAAGATTATGAACTCTTGCACCTTTAATTACAATTTTGTCGCTCATCTCAATAGCTATTTTAAAGATAAATTAACGAAATTTCAACGCAAATGGAAAACTTTTTGCCTTAAAGCCTTCAATCCCTCTATTTCCTTGACATTTCATGAGAATTCTACCATAATTTAACTAACTAACAAAAGGAGGGAAAATGGAAGAAATGAGGGAGAAAAAAAGCAAACCAACCGTATGGTATATATTGGTGCCAATCCTTGCAATAATTGTAGCCTTCATTATCTATACCCTTATTCAGTACTTCCAGTGGACAGCCGAATCACCCAAGGATATAGAGTGGTCTGAGAAGGATATTAATATAGGCTAAATTTTTGAATTTTTCATTTTCCCTGTGTTTTCTAAATTGGTTTTATTCTGTTTTTTGATTTTCATTTGAATCACCTAAGAATTCCAAAATAAAAATGCCGGGGCCCAGAATCGAACTGGGGACACCAGGATTTTCAGTCCTGTGCTCTACCTACTGAGCTACCCCGGCTTGATTAGAAGTGATTTTATTTTATTACAAAACCATTGTATAGTCAAGAAATTTAGAAGTGATAGAAAAATCCTATTCCCATCGATACACCAGCGTTATTGTATTCATAGAAATACTCTCGAGGTTTAGGTCTTTCTCCTCTAACTCTTTTATAGTATATATTGATCAATTCAAGCTGTATCGAAAAATCTTCCTCAATCCTTTCGACATCATCCCTTATTTTAGACTGCCCTTCGAAAAGATTTTTCAAAAAAGTAAAAGGATATACATCAAGGCCAATGGCGCCTATACCACCGATGGCAGAATAGCTATAAGATTTCCACAGAGAAGTGGTGTCGTTGAATAACCATAACTTCTCAGCATTAATCCCAAGTCCAAGGGCAACGTAAGGCTTTACTCCCCTTTTAAAGCCCAATTCATATTCTAACCTCAATTCACCCTTTGCCCAGTAAAAATCGCCTACAGTATCCCTATTGGAATAACCTGAATTGGTATCAGCAACCCATTCAGAATAGGTCTTCTCTCCCTGTCGCCCAGCGAGGATTAAAGCAACACCGAACTTTCCGGGAAAATTAAATTTAACAGAAGCCCCTTGTGCCAAGGGATCCGCAAATACACCAATAGAAAGCTGCGAAAAGAGTAAAAATGCATTTATAAAAATCATGTTCACCTCCAGTAAAAGAGTATAATGCAAGCTCTAAAATAAACAAAAAATGTAATTGTCAAGAAAAAAACCATCTTCATTAGATTTACATCTCCCATGGCGCATAATAATTGCAATGAAATCGGTGTTTCATAGCCTTCAGGGCAAACTTTTAAAACATATCCGAGTTCTGGACGAAAACCTAAATCTCTTTACGAGAGACGAAGTTCTGATCCTTGGGATTTCAGGCGGATACGACAGTATCGTACTAACGGATGTAATGACAAGATACAACACTCTAAGAGATTTGAACTTAAAGATATACCCTGTGTTTGTCAACAACCGGTTTAAACCTATGCAGAATGAGGATAAATTAAAACAACTTCTAAAGGAAATGAACCTTGAAATCACGGTCATTGAAGACAATGAAACAGAAGCAATTATTAAACTAAAGCTAAAACCTTTCAACCCATGCTTTATTTGTAGCAGGATGCGTAAAAAGAAGCTATTAGAATTCGCAGCATCCTTAAACTCCAAGAAGGTGCTCCTCGCTCACACCTTAGATGACGCAATAGAGACTCTCTTCTTGAATATTCTCTACTCAAGAGGCATAAGTACCATCATGCCAGTTCAGCCCCTGTTTGAGGGTAATTATTTTATTATAAGACCCTTCATTTTTGTAGACAGGTCCCTTATTCGAAAATACTCTGCTCTTCTTGGAATCGAGCAAAAATATGAATCGGAGTGCCCTTACGAAAGACTATCCCGAAGGAATTTTGTCAGAAAATTTCTTCACGAACTTTACATTAATGATCCCGTTATAAAGAATAACATAAAACATGCCCTATTCCATTGTAATGAGAAATTCCTTTGGCACGAGTATAGAGATATAAAAGAGCTCTTACCCTGACATCTTTTGAACAACCAAGCTTTCTAAATTAAAATATAAAAATGAAAAGGATATACAATGTCATTATAACATCAAACACAGGAGACTTTTATAAATCCTTCTCCATCACCTACAAAAAATGGAAAATAATTAGGTTCTTGCTTATTTTATTCTCAGCGCTGATAATCGTCTCAGCGTTTTTTTATGGAAGACTTTACCTTCTTGCCCTTAAGGCAAGGGCACTGGAAGTTGAAAACCAAAAACTACGCGAGGAAAACCAGAAAGTAAAAGAACTGGAAAAACAACTCTATGCCCTTGAAGAGTTGAGGGTGAAAATTTACAAAATGCTTGGTGTTGACAAAACTCCCACCATGGAGACACTCTACACTGCTTTATCAACAAAAGAAGGACCAACGGCTGATACTATAGACAAAAATGATAAACTTAAATCTATTTCAAAGGAATTTAAAGAATACGCAAAAATTTTGTATGATGAAGAGAGGTTTATCCCAAGAGGACTCCCGGCAGAAGGCTTCATAACTCAAAAATTTAGTTCCACACATGAAGGTATAGACATTGCAGCACCTATAGGAACGCCGGTAAAATCCCCTGCCGACGGCGTTGTAAAGGATATTTATGAAGACCAGCACTTAGGGATTGTTCTTCTTTTAGGCCACGGATCTAAATATGAAACCCTTTATGGCCATCTCAAAGAAGTATTTGTGAAAAAGGGCCAAGTAGTTAAAAAGGGCGATGTTATTGCGCTTACTGGAAACAGTGGGATTAGTACAGGGCCTCATCTACATTATGAAGTACGATATCTTGGGATAAAAATGAACCCCGAAAATTACCTCTATTAAGAGCCATGAAACTGCTAAAATCTTCAAAAATATTTGATGGAGAGAGTTTCATAGAAGGATACTCTATACTCGTAAATAATGGGATCATTGAAGACCTGGTTTCAAAAGAGGATGAACCATACATATCCCAAATAGCTGAAGTAATAGATTTTGGGGACGCGACAGTTGTTCCCGGTTTCATCGACACCCATACCCATATGCTAAACTATGGGATTAACCAAGAAACCAGCATCGAAAAATTCGAGACCTTTGAAGATATAGCAGAATTCATAAAGGGATTCATTTCTCAAAATAACCTTCCCTATTATATTTTTACAGATTTTGACGAATCGAGGTGGAAAGATGTAAAAACCCCGACCAGATCGGATCTTGATAAAATATCAGAAAAACCCATATTCTTGCGAAGAATATGCGGACACATGGGCGTTGGCAATACATCTTTTATAAGGCTTCTAAGCGAAAGGGTGGACCTCAATGCGGTTAAATATGACGCTGAAACGGGGATCTTTCTCGAAGAAATACCCCTAAAAATCCACTCTATATTCCCTTACAGCGAAGACTTTCAGGAACAAGCGCTACTTAAAGCGCAAGATGTCTTCTTAAAGAATGGAATAACTACAATCCATGAAATAGGTACGTATCGAGAGCTTAGGCTTTTACAAAAGCTACGTAGAAATGGTAAATTAAAAATAAGAGTGCGGTTTTACATATCGGATACAACACCATATAACTTTGAGTTTACAGGAATAGAATCCGGATTGGGTGACCAACTTCTCAAATTCCAGGGGCTAAAATACTTTGCAGATGGCTCAGTAGGCGGTGAATCGGCTTTATTTTCATTTCCCTACGGTAAGAGAAAAAGCCAAGGACTCTGGCTCCTCAAAGATAACATAGAAGAAGAATTTAAAAAAGCACTGGAATTGAACCTTCAGATTGCAATTCACGCCATTGGAAATCTGGCAATAAAAAGAACCCTGAGTATCATTGAAGAGATAGGTTGTGGTGAGAGTTTCAGAATAGAACATTTTGAATTTCCCGAAGATGAAGATATAGAAAAAGCAAAGAATTTAAAGGTAAAAATCTCAGTTCAACCCAATTTTATCTATAATTGGGGCCGGGAAAAAGGAATGTACGAGTCTAAACTTGGAAAGTTCTTCTTGAAAAACAATCCACTGAAAAAATTCATTAAAGCGGATTTGGAATTTGCCTTCGGTTCTGATGCAATGCCCCCATCACCGATCACGGGAATAAAGGGTGCGACCCTTCACCCTCTGTGTGATGAACGCTTAACTACAGAAGAAGCGTTAAAGTATTATACAAAAAAGGGTGCTGCTTTGACACAGGAAGAGAGCCAATTAGGAGAAATTAAGAGAGGATGTCTTGCTGATTTTGTCATCGTTGACAATAACTTAGAAGAAATAAAAGCAACGATTGGAAACGGAGAGATTCTAAGCCGTGGATGAAATAATTAAGGAAATAGAAAAAGTTGGCAGTGTGGTTGAATCTTTAGGAAACAAAGTAAGAGTGATATTTTATGAAAACCCAGACAAGTCGATCAAAGAATTGAGAAATAGGCTATCTCAAGTGGGAATCATTTTTAAGGTAAATAAAGAGAATGATTATTTCGTTTTAACCTTCGCCGAAATGAGAATAGAAAAAAATAACATTATCATCCCGATTTTCCTTTTAATTTTAACAATTTTCACAACTCTTATTGCTGGAGCTCTTCAGCAGGGATATGTTCCCTGGCAAAATTGGTCTCACCTGTGGAAGGGAATTCCCTTCTCTTTTGCGGTAATCCTGATTTTGGGAGGGCATGAACTTTTGCATTTCATAGCAGCTAGAAGAAATGGTGTTAAAACCACTTTTCCCCATTTTATCCCTTTCCCCAATCCCCTCATAGGAACAATGGGGGCTTTTATAAGAGTTAAATCACCAGTTACAGATAGAAAAGCACTTGTTGAAATGGGGGCTTCAGGCCCCATTGCCAGTTTTCTCCTTTCAATCCCTTTTTCCGTCTACGGGTTATACAACAGCAAAGTTATTCACTTGCATGAGGGAAATATTTCTCTCGGGACGCCAATCATTTTCCAAATTCTATCAAAGTTGACTCTCGGTAATATTCCTGAAAATGCTATGGTACTTCTTCATCCAGCAGCCTTCGCTGGCTGGCTTGGATTCTTTGTGACCGCATTGAACCTGCTTCCCGTCGGACAGCTTGATGGAGGGCACATACTCTTTGGAATATTTGGAGAAAAAATACACTTTATCACCTCGCGTATTCTCCTTCTTGTTCTTTTGCCCCTCGGCTTTTTATGGAATGGCTGGTGGACTTGGGCTATACTCCTTCTTATTCTTGGGTCAAGGCATCCCAAACCACTTTACTGGGAGGAAAAACTTCCTTTATCAGCAAAATACCTTGGAGTTGCATCATTTCTAATATTTATCCTTTGCTTCATACCGATACCTATTAGAGTCGTGCCATGAAAATAGCTTGGTGTATAACAGGAGCGGAAATGTTTCTGAACGAAGTCATTGAGTTAATTTGCGAAATTGACAAAGAAAAGATTGAAATCTTTCTTTCAAAGTCAGCAGCAGAAATTTTGATGCGTTATAAAATCGTTGAAAAACTCGAAGGATATAAGATAAATGACGAAAATAATACCTCAATATTCACTATCACAAAACTCTTTTCAGGTAAATTTGATAAAATTGTTATTGCCCCTTGCTCCACAAATACAATTGCAAAAATTGTTCATGGAATAAGTGACACTCTGATTACAAATATTTTCAGCCAAGGCGGAAAGTTAAGACTCCCAATTTATGTTCTACCCAGCGATAGTAAGCAAATAATTGAATTCAAAACAAGAAGTGGGAGAAAACACACGCTTTTTATGAGGAGAATAGACAGAGAAAATTTGAAAAAACTGAAAAAATTTGAAGGTGTTAAAGTCTTTAACACTGTGGAGGAGCTCAAAAAATCACTAATTCAGGGTCAAATATGAAAAAATACGCACAGGTCTCCATAGTAGGAAGAGTTAATACGGGAAAATCAACCCTTTTCAACCGCCTTATAAAAAAGCCTCTTGCAATTACCGACTCAAAACCCGGACTAACAAGAGATAGAATAAAAAAACTGGTGTCTTATGCAGAAATTCCCTTTTACCTAACAGACACCGGAGGTCTCTACCCACCAGAAGAAGACTTAATCTGGGAAAAGGTCAAAGAGAAGATTGAGAGAACCGTTGAAGAATCGGATCTCATCCTATTTGTTGTCGATGCTTCTACAGGCCTACTACCCCATGACGAAGAAATTGCAGAATGGTTAAGAAAAAAGGGCAAGGATGTAATCCTTGTCGCTAACAAAGTTGACATAAAGAAAAAAGACATCTATTCCTTTTTCAGCCTTGGATTTGGTGACCCCATTGGCGTGTCTTCAGCACACGGAACTGGGCTATCGGACTTATTAGAATTGATAGAAAAAAAGCTAAGGGAAAAAGGATTTTCTGAAGAAGTTAAAGGAGAAAAAACTGAAAAAACGAGAATTGCTATACTGGGTAAACCTAATGTGGGAAAATCTTCCCTTTTCAACACGCTCTGTGGTGAAGAGATCAACATTGTTTCTGAAATTCCTGGGACTACAAGAGATGCGGTTGACGTAGAAACGGACGAATTTATTTTCGTAGATACCGCAGGAATTAGGAAAAAATATAGCGATCCTATAGAATTATTCGGAGCTGTAAGAAGCGAACGCTCACTGAGGTTTGCAGAGGTAGCAATACTTGTGATTGATGCTTCAACAGAAATAACATCAATTGACAAAAAAATTGCAAACCTCATTGTTGAGGAAAATAGAGGAATTGTCGTAGCGCTAAACAAATGCGACCTGATACCAAGAGAAAAAAGGGCAGCAGTGCTCAATTACTTTAAAAGGGAATTGGATTTTATAAGCTTTGCTCCGTTGCTTTTTACGTCTACCGTTACGGGCGAAGGAATAGGTTTACTCAAAGAAGTTGTCAAGCAAGCAAAAAAATCTTGGGAGAGAAAATTAGGCAAAAGAGAGCTTCTGCAATTTCATCATTTCCTTCAAAAAAACTTTCCTTTCTCAAAAACCATTATAAAAATTTCGCAGGAAGATATAAGACCCCCAAAATTTAAAATACTAACAGATGCAAGGTTAAAAAGCAATGAGCTGAGATACATTGAAAATAAACTGAGAGAGAACTTTGCTTTCTACGGTACCCCATTGATTCTTGAAAACGAATATCCAACAACAAAGCAGTAAAATTCTTGAAATTAAAACGGAATGGTGAACCATATAAACTTAAAAAGACTGCCATCAATTGACTCTAAGCGAAAAAACAATTAAAATTTAAGCGCTATGGGAATTGATTTGGAGAAACTCCTTTTAGATGCTAAAGATAAAGAAGCATCAGACGTACACATAAAGGTGGGGCATCCGCCCATCTTTAGAATATATGGAAAACTCTATTTTAGAGAAAATTATCCTGTTGTCACAAGAGAGGACACTGAAGAACTCATAAGAACTTATCTAACACCTGCAAAACAAAAAGAACTCGGGGAAAGATTTAGCATAGACGTTGCTTTTAGCTTTCCAAACATTGGAAGATTTAGGGTAAACATATTCAGCCAGAGGGGTACTTGGTCCTTTGCAATAAGAGCAATTCCGCCTCTCATTAAAAACATTAAAGACCTTAACCTCCCCACTGTTTTAGAAAAAATAGCACTTGAGGATAGGGGGTTAATACTCGTTACGGGCGTGGCGGGTTCAGGGAAATCCACGACCCTTGCTGCCATTTTAAACCATATCAATGTGAATAAAGCAGCACATATTATAACTATCGAGGACCCAATTGAATATCTTTTAAGGGATATTAAAAGCATTATAAGCCAAAGAGAAGTTGGACTCGATGTAAGAAGTTTTGCGGATGGACTCAGAGAAGCACTGAGACAGGATCCAAATGTCATAATGGTAGGAGAAATCAGAGATGAAGAAACGGCGTCTATCGCTTTACTTGCTGCAGAAACAGGACATTTAGTCTTATCTACGCTACACACTCTTGATGCCAGAGAGACCATCAACAGAATTGTCAGTATATTTCCCGCTCACCAACAGGAGCAGATAAGGCATCAACTCGCATCGGTTTTAAAGGCAATTGTTTCACAAAGGCTAATTCCACGAGATGACATACCCGGCAGGATTCCTGCTTGTGAAGTTATGGTAAATACCGCGCGCATAAGAGAAATGATTCTCGACCCAAAAAGAACCCACGAAATTTTTGATGCCATTGCCGATGGTTACATACCATATGGAATGCAAACCTTTGACCAATCTCTATATTACTGGTACAAGTTAGGTTACATTTCAGAAGAAACCGCCCTGGCATATGCAACGAAAAGGGAGATCTTGGAGTTAAGAATGAAAGGAATTGCCTCGGGCGGTGAAGGGGGAAGAAATTGGGAAATTTTTGAAAGAATGGCTTTAAGAAAGATACAGGAAAAAGGAGGAGTTTAAAAAATGGCAAAGATTGATGATGTAATGCAAGAATTCCTGAACAACGTAGACGAAGTACTCATGTCAATGATAGTTAATCTGGATGACGCAATTCCTATTACGGGGCACACTACTGACGAATCAATTGATGTGACTGTTCCCCTTGCCTATTTGACAGAAGTGGCTCGAAAAGCAATGTCTGCAACGGAAAGTGCTGGTCTCGGGATTTGTGAAGATGTTCTCCTCACCACAGGTGAATACTTCATCATAATAAGAATAATACCAGATTCTAATTACGTGCACATAGTTGTATTGACAAGGAAAGGGAATTGGGGTGTTACTAAAATATTGATGGGAAAATTTGCACCCAAGTTCAAGGAAGCATTACCCTAATTTCCGAAGAAATAGGTTAGAAAGCGAAAGCAAATAAATGCTAAGAGCGTATTCCATTTTATTAGTTTTATTGGCTATTGTTTTTTAGTTTAAATTATTCCTGTCTACTTTTTCTGCTGTTGAAGTAGAAAATGAAGCTGCTGTTGACGTAAAGAGGTTTTAACTACTTCGTTAATCATCATTTGTAAAGTTTGAAAAACACCTTTGCCTTCTGTGGCTATTGCTAAAACATATGGGTATTTGTAAAGGTTTACCTTCTCCTCCAGCACCGAGACTGGTAGCGCATCAGGATGATCCCTCTTGTTATATTGAACTAAAATGGGAAGTTTCTTGGTTGCGCTCCACATACCAAACTCCTGAAGGGTATCATGCATTTCTTTATAGATCGCGATGTTCTCTTCAAGTCTTTCTTTGTCAGAATCAGCTACAAAAATTATACCATCTGCACCTTTTAGGACCAGCTTCCTTGCTTGCTTATAGAATACCTGACCTGGAACAGTATAAAGACTGAATACAGTTTTATATCCCTTCAAAATCGGAAGTTCAAGGGGGAGAAGGTCAAAGAAGAGGGTTCTTTCACCTCGTGTATCAATGGACAAAAGTTGTCCTTTCTTGCCCATAAACCTCTCATAAATTTTCTTGATATTGGTGGTTTTTCCGCTTAAACCTGGACCATAATAAACAATTTTGAACTTTATCTCATGCTTCTTGAAATCTATTAACACAGCACTCTCCCAGCTGAATTATAAAGCCAGTGGTACGAAATTTATATTGCCTTAGCTAATTCCGCTATAAGCTCCTTCACCTTTATTTTCACAAGGGCTATCTTCATACTTTTTATAGGAATTACTGCAATTACGATTAAATTTCCATTTTTCGCCTCTGTGATCAGTAGATGATGTTTATCGGATGAGAGCGTAATATCCCTTATCGTCCCGACGGGAGTTTTAGAGGCTATTTGGATAATATTTCTAAAAGCAGGGGCCCAAGTTTTTATAACTTGAGTAATTCCTGTAGTAACTCGTTCTACTACATTGAGGATATTACCCTCACCGTCAACAGCAACAAGAGCCTGAATGTCAGAGATTTCTTTAACGACTGCTGAGAATTTCTCCTTAAGTTCCTGACTCAACTTTGATGAGACAGCACTAACTTCAGATGTAGCCGCTTCTACTTCACTTTCAGCGACTTTTTTCTCATTTGCAGGGACTTTTGATTCCTTTTCTGATACCTCTTCTATTTTAACTTCTACCTTTTCCTCTTCAGCAGGCGCTGCACCCACACTCAAACCCTCTAACAGGCTCTCCACCTCTTCAAGAGTTACGGTGCCTTCTTCCTTCTCTTCTACCCCCGCTTCTTCAGCAGCTTTTTCTTCAACTTCTGCCGGTAATTCTTCTATCTTAACTTCAAAACTCTCTTCGGCTTCAGGAACTTGAACTTTTTCTTCCGCTTCACCCTCTGCAACACCTTCATCTTTAAAAAGCTCAGATAAAGCCTGAAGATCAAGTCCTGATATTTCCTCTTGCCCCACCACTTCTTCATCTTTCTGAACCGCCGCGGAAAGTAAAAGTGCGTGGAATGGTTTCTGAATTTCCCGCTTAACCTTTGGGCTTCCCCATTTCACCTTGAAAGAGCTTTCAGGCTCTCTCATAATACGAGTAAACGCCTCTTCACCCCTCAGGTTCCCTATGGAAGCGTTAATTACCTCACCATCCTCGAAGAAAATTTTTCCTTCGCCTTCCGATGTGGTAACAACAATTTCACAGGACTTGCCCTCCATCGCTACGAGCTGTAGAAACTGTTGAAGTGTAAGATTCTTCAAAGTTTCCTCTTCTCCACCCTTTTCCTTTTCCAGTATAACGTTAAGAATCTGGTCAAAATCAAAAGGTTTTTCTAAATAGCTTATAGCTCCCTTTGCCATTACGTCTTGTCTTATCTCATCAGAACCATATGCAGTCATTACAATTACTTTAATATCTGGCTGAATTTTTCTTGTTTCCATTAGAAGCTCTACACCACTGAGGCCAGGCATGCGAATATCGGTAACCAAGAAGTCAAAGGACTTTTTCTTTATCTTTTCTAAGGCCTCAAGACCATTTGATGCGGTTTCCACTTCTATTTTATGTCGAGTCAGCTCTTCAGAAAGCCCCCAGAGAATGTCTTCCTCATCATCCACCAACAAAACCTTTATTGGCATAATTACACCTCCTTAACTTTTTG
>JASEFR010000025.1 GCA_030019025.1 bacterium | reverse complement strand
AGTTATTTCATACCTTTCAAATATCTATCCGCGCGGAGCATCCCTCAAAAGGCTTCAAAAACTTTTTGGTTCAGGTGTTTCAAGAAGCCTTAAAGAGCTTCAAGCATTGGGCTACGTTAAACTTGCCGATAACATAAGAGTGAAAAGTTACAGAGAACTGGATTTTTATACACCATTTCCCATTGAAATTCCCACTACCCCAACTCCGTCACAAAAGGAAATATTGGATGACTTCTTCAAAAACAAGCCAAAGGTTTCACTAATCTTTGGCGTGACGGGTAGTGGAAAAACCCGCCTGTACTCTTGGATAGTTGAGGAGTTTATTAAAGTGGGAAAATCTGCCCTTATTATGGTACCGGAAATTGCTTTAACACCTCAAATTTTTAACTATTTCAGTAATATCTTTCGTGGAGAGGTAATGTTTTATCATTCTCGCCTTTCAGATTCGGAAAGGAGATGGGTATTTAAGCAAGCCAAGGAGGGTAAAAGAAAAATTCTTATAGGTCCACGCTCTGCACTTTTTGTACCCTTGCAGAATTTAGGAGTTATAATCATTGATGAAGAGCATGACACATCTTATAAAGAAAGTGAAAAAATACCTGCTTACCACGCCCGAGACGTGGCAATTAAACTTGGAGAAATACTGAACATCCCCGTTGTTTTAGGAAGTGCCAGTCCTTCTCTCGAGTCTTATTACAACGCTTTAAAAGGCAAAATCGCTTTTTACAAGCTAAAACAAAGGGTACCACATTACAAGGTTCCACAAATAGAAATCATAGACCTCAAAAAGGTAAAGGGAGAATATATCCTCTCCCCCGATTTACTCAACGAAATAAACAAAACCTTACAAAAAGATAGACAGGTTATCCTTTTCATAAATCGAAGAGGGCACTCCACCTTTTTAATGTGCCTTGAGTGTGGTAATATATTGCAGTGTCCCGACTGCTCCGTAAACGCAGTATATCATAAAACGGATAACAAAATGCACTGCCATGTATGTGGTAAAACCTTTGACATACCGGAAATCTGCCCTTCCTGTGGTTCAATAAAACTTCAGCTTCGGGGAACTGGAACCCAAAAAGTCGAAGAAGCTATTTCCAGGTTCTTTAACGACCTAACGATAAAAAGGCTTGACCTTGACTCATTCATAAAGGAGGGGGTCAACCAGAATAGTTTCCGTGAGTTCTACGAAGGCAAGCTTAAACTACTCGTAGGAACAAAAATGGTTGGTAAAGGTTTTGATTTTCCGGGCCTTGGTCTTATAGGTGTAGTAAATGCCGATATCGGACTCGGAATGCCTGATTTTCGCTCTGAGGAAAGAGTCTTCCAATTACTTCTTCAAATTGCAGGTAGAATAAGAACAGGTGGAAAGGTATTAATTCAAACTTACAATCCAGACTCAAGGGCAATAAAATTCGTTAAAGAATTAAATTTTGAAGGCTTTGCGGAATCTGAGCTCTTGGAAAGGGAGAAATATGGCTATCCTCCCTTCTCCTATTTAACACTCATTGAACTCTCTGGTAAGAAGATGGAACAAATTGTTGAAGAAGCAGTAAAAATTAAAGAAAAGATAAATTCTCTTGGAATTGAAGACCTACAAGTCATGGGACCTGTCCCATCACCAATTTCAAAAAGGGGCGGAAATTATTTTGTAAGACTAATTATAAAATACTACTCAAAAGAAGTGGTGCTACAACTCAATTTTCTTAGAGATTATAAGACATCATCAAACATCAACTTAGCCATTGACGTTGATCCTCAGGAATTAGTTTGATTTTGACACCTTTAGCGGTGATCCCGGTGATAGTGCGACAAAATATATACCCGGCCTTACCACTTTCCCTTTGGAATCCCTTCCATTCAAAAAGCCTCCTATTAACACCTTGACAACCTTACTATCGGAAGAAATAATCTGGAAATCGTTGAAATCAAAAAGAGACCCGAGCCATTAAAATCAAAGTTTTTTAAGCATCACTATCCCCCAGAACCGCCAATGCTTCATCCCACCTCTTTTTAAATCCCCCAGTACACTTCGGATAACTATGCATTCACAACAATTACAATATTCTCATCACTCTCTTGATTTCCATTATTACTCAAATTCATAGAGTTAGTTATGGTGATGACCTGTAAATCACCATAAATTTGTGATGTAAAAGACTATAATTTGGGGGGTAAAGGGGCCGCTTCCAACGGTATCTCTTAAATGCTGAAATCAAGAATAAGTATGACCAATATCGGAAGCATCATGAACTCCGCGATGGAAAACCGAAGCCACTTCCTCAGCAAGATCTCTTCTTTTGTATGCAAAAATTAAATGCCCGATAGAATAGGAATCACAATTAACAAATTGAAGCAAATATTGAACGGGGAGGTTTTGTAGAGGAAAATAAGACCATATAGAGTCTTATTCCACAACAAATATGGGTTCAGAACAAACATCGTACTTTCTATTGTCTCTTCTTGAATTCAACATATCAGGTACATCTTCCGTGGTTCTTCACATTTGATTATACTCTTCCAAATAGCACCTGGCAATGACACTGCTTTTTAAAATAAACACATTCTCTGCTTTAAAACTGGTATAATATGTAGCGTTATAACTCCCCTTGTTATGGGAGACGAAATCGATTCTACTACGGTGTCTCTATAAACCTGGTAGAAATATAATCCAGAGAATCCCGTGGCCCTTCAATAAATCCCACAAGTTTAATGTCTAAAGTATATAAACTCAAGATACCCAGTGTAAAGGAAAAGCCAATATTACGTTAAAGAATTTTCTCAGTTCTTTATTTGACCACCAATATTCTCTTAAATTTTCCCTTTTCCCTATCTCGTAGGAAATAAAAACCTTCTCTTACACAATTGACCTCACCGCCATAAACGTCAAAAACTCTGACGTCCCTACCTATTCTCCATTAAAGCCTTCTCTTACCCCCGCTGAACTCTCAATTAGCCACAATGTGGCGTTTAGAATTAATACTGAGTCGCTGTAGTTGCCCCAATTGTTATAAAGATTATCACCTGGGTTACCCGTTCCGTCATCACAAGGAGAGGAATCTCCCAACCCGACAAATCTTCCACTTACATAGTAGCCTTAGCAAAACATGATACTGTCTATATCTCTTGCGGAACCCGGTACCCAGACAAGCCCATAAACTTGTGGAATTTAAACTGGGTATTATAGTTATACACGTACCTCTCCAAAAACCTATTGATTCAACGGTACCAAAAGACCCTTTGTAAATGGCATTACCTTCATCTCTTGAAATATTTGACGATTGACCAGTCCAACTGTTTGGCCTTTCACCTTCCACATTGAAATGAATTCCAAGATGATTTTCGAAAGCGGCATTAAAAACCCTGAGGGAATCCCAACCATCATTATCCCTATCGGAGGAATAGTGGTCAGCTACCATAAAAAACCCCCTCCATTCTCAATAAAATTTAATATCGCGTTTACCTCATCAATACTTAGAGCATTTTGAGGTTTAACCATTACGAAAACATCAAAATTTGACAGGTTGAAAGGATTGTTAACATTACCGTATGTAATCCCGAATGTTTGAGTTAAAGTAAAGACTTGATAACCAGAGCGATAAAGGGCATAGCCCAAAGACGAAATGGCTCCATCCCAAGAAGTTGGAAAAGTTGGAGTTGATGGGAGGGGATAAGGATAATCGTGATCTACAACCCAATCTGCATTGCCTGCAGTTTCATTTTTCGTATAATCAAAGAGAATTAGAGCGGACCAACAGAAAGATAAAGAAAGAAAAATAAACCAAATACAACCATCCTCATGGGTTCCTTTAGTTTAACTGGTCATTGGCAAACAATCAAATTAGTAGGAGAAAGGTAAGCAGTGAAATTCAAAAAAATTACGTTATAATTTAAAAATCCATGAAAAAAGAGGTCCTTTTTATTAGTACCGCTTTCCCCAGACATGAAAATGATGTAATCACCCCGTGGCTGGTGAAATTAATGGAACACCTTGAAAACCGTGGTTTCACCTTTACAGTTTTTACTTCCTCTTACAAGGGTTTAAAACAGAGAAAATTTAAAAATTTCAAAATTTACAGGTTCCGATATGCTCCAGCAAAGGCAGAGTTTCTAACCCATGACACGGGTGTTTATGAGAAATTGAAAGAGGGAGCCATTTATAAAATTTTGACATTGTTTTACATTCTCTTCGGTTTGAGTAATGCCGTCTATCTTGCTCTCACAAAACATTTTAAAATCGTTCACGTCCACTGGCCAATGCCCCACATAATTTTTGCGATGCCGTTTAAAATCTTTCAAAATTCAAAGGTTATTTCCCAATTTCACGGCTCGGAAATTGGTATGCTGGAGAGATTTAACAAAATCTTAAAAAAAATTTTCATATGGTTAATCAACACCTTCTCCGATCAGGTTATTACCAATTCATCATACAACAAAGGCAGGCTCATAAATCTTGGTATTCAAAAAAATATTGAGATAATTCCCCTTTCTAACCCGCACTCCACAGAATTAAGACTATACGTGAAAAAAGACAAAATATACATCCTCTTTGTCGGCAGATTCGTTGAAGTCAAAGGCCTACCCGTTCTAATAAAAGCTTTTGCAGAGATTGTCAAAAAACATCCATCCGCTGAATTACACCTTGTGGGGGACGGTCCTCAGAAGCCAGAACTCATAAAAATTGTTAATGAGTTGAAACTGGAAGGTAATGTAAAATTTCAAGGGTTTTTAGTTGGAAAGCCCTTACTTGAAGCCTACAATCAAGCCACTATCTTTGTACTGCCTTCCATAAAAACCAAAACCGGCGAAACCGAAGGATTGGGCGTAGTCTTAATTGAGGCCCTATCTCACGGAGTTCCAGTTATAGGTTCCCGAATTGGCGGTATCACGGATATTATAATAGATGGAAAGACAGGTCTTCTCTTTGAACCCGGTAACCACTTCGAACTGGCAGAGAAAATAACATTGCTTATTGAAAACCCTGAACTTAGAAAAAAGCTTGTAGAAGAAGGGCAAAAGCACATTCTTAAGAACTTTTCCTGGGAAAATATTGCGGGAAAGATGGAAAAAATTTACATGACCTTAATCACCCATCCATGATTTCCCCCACCATACTTGAATTATCTTCGGCTATTGAAACCAGCCTTATTTTTCTGACCTCACCAACCTTTAAGTTCTTAGAAAGAATCTTAACTTTTATGTAATTATCAGTAGTGCCTTCAAAAACGTCCCCTTTCTGATTTTCAACAACCCAGCCCATTTCTCTTCCAAGATTCTTTTTTAAAAAATCGAGCTTTTTACCCTTCGCAATAGGCAATAGAATATCCTTCCTCTTCCTGACTGTTTCAGAAGGTAATGGTTTCATTTTGTAAGCTTCTGTCCCTTTTCTTCTCGAGAACTCGAAAATATGAAGGTACGCAAAAGGAAGCCTCTCTATCAAATCAACTGACTTTTCAAAATCCTCATCATTTTCGGTAGGGAAACCCACGATAATATCAGAACCTATTGCAATTTCAGGGACATTTTCCACCAGCTTTCCAATAAGTTCTACATAATAGTTCAACTTATAAGGCCTTTTCATTTCTCTCAACACTTTTTCTGACCCATGTTGTAATGGCAGATGAAGATGAGGTAGTATAACTTTTGTTCTTAGAAGTTCTATAATGTCCTCATCAATATGAATTGGTGAAATTGATGAGAGTCTGAGTCTTAGATCGGGAAATCTCTTCTTTATCTTCATAGCTAAATTCGCAAGCCTCTTTCCCCACTCTCGTCCCCAAGCTCCCGTTTGAATCCCGGTTAGCACCACTTCCACAACACCGTTTCTATATAAACTTTCTACTTCTCTCAGAATCTCGTCCTCAGGTCTCGATCTTGATGGACCTCTGACTAAGGGTACAACGCAATAAGAGCAGCGGAAGTTACAACCTTCTTGTATCCTGACGTTTTCTCTAACCCTCAGTAAAGGTCTAATTAAATGACCCGGGTCTTTCAACCCCAAAATATCGAGAATATCCTTCAGGTTACCGGCAGCGTATACATCAATTTCCTTTTCATATTTTGGATAACAACCGAAAACTACAATTTGGGCCGAGGGTGACAATCGTTTTATGTGGCTCAAATAGCGTCTTAGATCCCTCTCTGCCTTGTGTGTAACAACGCAACTCGCAATAGCAACAACATCCGCCTTTTTCTCTTCCTTTACTAATTCAAAACCACTTTCAATTACTGAATTTGCAAAATAATCAGCGTAATATTGATTAAGCCTGCATCCAAAAGATTTTATGAAGAACCTCAAAGGCCTTATTTACCCGTTTTCTACTCCTCGGGCTCTTCCATTATATGTTTGAGTTCTTCAAGCTTCTGGAGCTCTTGCCTTAAAATTTCGCCGAGGTTAAGTCTTACCGGTTCAGACTTAAATGTTGGAGTAACCGCCTCTCCTGCTTTTGCAGCAGCTTCTTCCTTTTCCTTTGCTCTGTAAAAATCCTTTTCAGAAAGCAAAATTCTCTTCTTTGCAGGTTCTACCCTAAAAACTTTTAAGTTTAATTCTTCACCAACTTGATAAACCTCAGCGGGCTTACCTTTCCTTTGTAGCTGGTTAACAGGGACAAAACCTTCAAGAGCTCCTTGAATCTCAACGTACACACCTCTATCGGTAATCTCAGTGATCACTGCCATAACCTCTGTACCTGGAAGAAGAGTCTTCTCAATCTCATCCCAAGGATTGGGCCTCGTGTGCTTGAGACTAAGCATTACCATTCTTCCCTTTTTATCTGTGGCAAGAACCTTGAAACGCAGTTTCTGACCCTTCCTCAGTGCCTCTTCGGGTGACTTGTACTTTTTGGTCCAGGAAATATCACCGATGTGCAGATAACCCTGAATTCCATCTTCCAGTTCAATAAAAGCACCTTGGTTGTCAAAATCCTTTATTGTACCCTTCACAATGCTACCCACGGGGTATTTCTCATCTATCATTGACCAAGGGTCCGGGGTAGCCTGTTTCATACCGAGTGAAATCCTCTGCTTTTCCACATCAACGTTGAGGATTACCACATCCACCTTATCACCTTCACTAACCATCTCCGAGGGATGAATAGGAGGTTTACCCCACCTCATCTCAGTGATATGAACAAGACCCTCAACGCCCGGCTCCAGTTCAACGATAACACCAAAATCCAGAATCTTCTTAACGGTGCCTTTATGGAGTGAACCGAGTGGGTATTTGCTTGCGACTTTTTCGAAAGGATGGGGTTGAAGCTGCTTATATCCCAAAGAAAGCCTGTTGTTTTCAAGATCAATATCCAGAACCTTCACCTTTATAACATCACCAGGCTTTACTATGCTTGAGATATCGTCCACCCTGGTCCACGAAAGATCGGATATATGAATCAGGCCGTCCACACCACCGACATCAACGAAGACTCCAAAGTCTGTAATATTTTTCACTACACCTTCTAAAATGTCACCAACTTTCATTGACATGAGTTTCATCTTTTGATTTTCCAGTTCCGCCTCTATCACTTCTTTCCTTGAAACTACTATATTTTTCCTCTGCCTATTGAGCTTGATAATCTTGACCTGTATCGTCTTTCCAACGAAGGAGCCTATGTTCTTAACCTTCTTTACATCAATCTGGGAACCTGGCAAGAAGGCATCCACCCCGAAAACCTCAACGATAAGCCCACCCTTTATCTGTCTGAGAACCTTCGCTTCAACGATTTCCTCGTTTTTAAACGCCTCATTGATTCTATCCCAAACCATCAGAAAATCTGCCTTATGCTTGGAAACTATAGTACGGCCATCCTTCCCATCAATGGCGTCAATGTAAACATAAACCTCATCGCCTGGTTTTATATCCGGATCTTTAAATTCCACTCGCGGACAAACACCCTCCGACTTCGTACCAATGTCTATGAAAACTTCTTGTGGTGTAACTTTTACAACGGTACCTTTTACTATTTCCCCTTCCTTTGGCACAACTATACTCTCTTGCAAGAGTTGTTCAAACTCACTGTCCTGCATCAACCTTTCCTCTGCCATATCCTCCTCCTCCCAAAAATTTTTTAATTTTCTCATAAACTTCCTCTACCATCTCAGGGGGTGTTGAAGCACCTCCCGAAACTCCTACAGATTTAACATTATAAAACCAATCCTCTGATAATTCATCAGAAGATGAAACAAGATAAGCTTTTTTGCAGTTTCTTGATGCTATCTCAAAAAGTCTTCGCGTATTTGAGCTATTCTTCCCTCCCACAATTACAATAACCTCTACCTCTTTTGATAACTCCTCAACCTGCTCCTGCCTTTTCTGAGTAGTATTACAACGGGTATTGGCAAAACGAACCTCGCTGGCCTCCTCAACAAGCTTATTTATAACATCCTGAATCACATCAAGCCTTGAAGTAGTCTGGGCGACGACTCCAACCTTTTTGTTCCTTATAAGATCATCACTTAAATCCTGAGAAGAGGAAACCACGATGGCATTTCCACCCGTATGTCCAACAATTCCGACAACCTCTGGATGGTCTCTCTTCCCTATCACAATAACGACATAACCCTCTTCGTAAAACTTCTTTGCCCACTTCTGAGCATTAGAAACAAAAGGACAGGTGCAATCGATTAAATCTTTCCCTAAGGACTTTGCCTTGTCGTATATCTCGGGTGGAACTCCGTGAGTTCTTACAAGAATTAAATTCTTTTTACTCTCTTCGATGTTATTAACAACTTCAACTCCTTCTTTTCTAAGCTGGTCAACCACGTACTCATTGTGGATTATAGGGCCAAGGGAGTCAAAACTCTTACCCTCTTTTAAAATTCTTCTCGCAATTTCAAGGGCTCTTCTCACGCCAAAGCAAAAACCGTATTCTTCGGTTAATTTAACCTCTGGCATAAAGCTCTCTCATCCTCCATTCTATATCCTTTGTTAGTTCCTTAACTGGGTGTTGGGAATTACTCCTATAATAAACGGGAAGAATGGCCTTACCAAACCTAATTCTCAACATTCTCTTTCCGGTAATCCAGTCAAGTACCTTGCCCTTACTCTCGAACAAAAAAGCTGGAATTATAGGCACATTCATTTTCAGAGAGAGCAAGGCTGCACCTTCCTTAAGAGGCAACAAGAATTTGTTTTTCGTTCTGTTTCTTGTACCCTCCGGAAAAATAACAAGGGCTTTACCCTCCTTTAGTATGTCCATGGCTTTTTTCAAGCCAGAAAGAGAATTTTCCCTATCAATAGGAATTGCATTGTAAAAAGAGATTAGCATACCAAAAGCCTTTACATTCTCAAAAAGTTCTTTTTTTGCAAGAAAATGTAACTCTCTGGGAGATGCAAATCCTACAAAGGGAGGATCCCAAAAGGATGTGTGGTTTACACAAATGATACAAGGTCCTTTCTTAGGGATGTTCTGACTCCCAAATACCTTAAACCGAAACACAAATTTAAAAGGAATGTAAAGAAGAATTTTTGCCAGAATCCACTTTAAACTCATCTACGAAAGGCTGAAACGCCTTTTTACCTCCTTTAGAATCAAATTTACTTGTTCCTCAATAGAAAGATTTGTTGTATCTAATATAAAGGCATCTTCAGGGATTTTCAAAGGAGCATAGTCTCTCGTTGAATCCATCTCATCTCTTTTTTTTATTTCTTCGAGGATCTTATCAAAATCTGCTCTAATTCCTCGCAACTCCAATTCCTTTAGACGCCTTCTTGCCCTTTCTTCTGGTGAAGCTTTCATAAAGACCTTTAGGTCAGCATCGGGTAATACAACCGTACCTATATCTCTCCCTTCTATCACGACTCCGCCTTTTTGAGCCATCTTTCTTTGTAATTCAACCATTTTCTGCCTCACGAAAGGGTACGCCGAAATAACCGATACTACCTTATCCACTTCAGGAGTCCTTATACTGGAAGACACATCCTCTCCATCAAGGTAAGTTCTGACCTCGTCATTTATAACCTTCTGGTCAATTCTTACACCTTCAACAACCTTTTTTACTGCTTCCCCATCGGCAGGGTCTACCCCTTTCCTTAAAACCGCAAGGGCAACCGCTCTGTACATCGCCCCCGTATCAACGTGAAGTAAACCCAGTGCTTTAGCAACAAGTCTTGCAGTAGTAGTTTTCCCCGCACCAGCAGGACCATCTATCGCTATCTTCAAATTTGGTTTCATCGCTAAAAGTATAATTAAGAGAACTCGTGTATTCAATAAAGTGCTCTAAATATGAATTAAGTATTTTATTAAAAACGTTGGACCTGTCAATTCGAAACAGTTGCTTTAATATTTACTGCTCTAAAAGGTGAGAGGTATGACAGAAGAAAAGCTAAAGTTTATGAAAATGGTTCTTGAGATGGCTGAAAAAAATGTCAAAGAAGGACGAGGTGGACCTTTCGCCGCTATCATTGTAAAAGACGGTAAAATAGTCGGAAAGGGAACCAACCTGGTTACTTCAACAAATGACCCAACAGCACATGCAGAAATAGTTGCCATAAGAGAGGCCACCCGAAATCTGAACACCTTTAATCTCCACGGGACGGAAATATACACCTCCTGCGAACCATGTCCTATGTGCCTCGGGGCTATATATTGGGCAAGAATTGACAAAATTTACTTTGCAGCTACAAGAGAAGACGCTAAAAATGCAGGGTTTGACGACCTCGAGTTCTACGAAGAAATTTGCAAGAAGCCAGAAGAGAGAAAAATAAAGATGATAAGACTGGACCTACCTGAAAAAATGAGGCCTTTCGATTCATGGATTAAAAAAGAGGATAAAATACCATATTAAAGCTAAAGGTTAAAAAACATCCCCTTGATTAGCCATTTTGGGGATAAAAAAGATGAACTAAAAGACTTATATCAAGTTAGAGTATCTCCATCTAAACAGAATACCGTATCTCAATTCTATAAAGCCTTTTTGACATCCATCTTTCACCTATTATAATTCATTTGTTCTTTGGAATCGTCCGGATGAGGGGAAGTGGGTGAAAATCCCACGCTGCCCCCGCAACCGTGAGTGGCTTCAAGGCCTCCCTCAGAATGCCACTGGGGAAAAGGGTGAAAGCTCTTTCCCTGGGAAGGCGAGGAAGGTGCCACGAGCCGGGAGACCCGAATCCGGATAGGTGAAACCCACCCCCGGGGTGAGGGGAAGGAGGTTTAGATGCAATTTTTACTTTTGTTTGTTTCTATCTTGCCGTTCTTTGAAATTCAGGATACTATTTACAGCTATGCCGTTTCCGGCAGGATTTATTCCCGTTTTCAGATTCCTTTCAACTATGCAATAAAATCCTTTACTTTCAGTAATAAACCAGTTTTCTCAAATCTTCTAATTTTTCAGGGGTACAACCTCTCATCTCCCTCCTTAGGTGGCACATCGACCGAGGAGAACCTTCTCCTTTTTGACGGAATTCCACTAATAAATCCCATGCTGGGTTATCAAGAACTCTCAATAATTCCCAAAAACCTGACAGAAATGTTGGAAATAATACATAGTTCAAGTCCAATTAGTGGACTTGCAGGTATTGGTGGAACTGTAAACTTAATTCCATCAAATGAGCCACTGAAAGTGCAATTTTCCAGCCTTAGAAAGGCGATAAATCTCGGCTTTGTTAACAACAAGAGCTTTACCTTAACTTTTTTCTACGAGTCCTTTGCGGATTCTTTTCCCATAAAGTACGAAGATATAGATCTCTGGGTAAAGAATACTCACGATGAAAAATTTGGATTTTTTTCAAAATTTAAGGCAGGCAATATCCTTTTTATAAAGAGAAAAGCTGGAGCACCAGGGCCCCTGGGAAGTTTTTCAACAGGGGAGCGTTACGAGTTCCTCACGGGCACTAATTTTAACTTTTCTCTTGTGCATTTTAATCTCGAACTCTCTTCTACTTACACTTCTCAAACCTATAACTCTTCAGGTTTTTCTGACTTGCACAAAACCCTATTCCTTAGAGGGGTTATAAAAGGGGAAAAATTAGAAGTAGGAACCCACATATATGGTGCAAATTCTACCAAAATCGGCAAGCGCATTATTAAAGAAGTCTTTGGTAAAGCCCTTTTTATAAGAAAATTTAATGGCAGGTTTGAATTATGGTCAACCTTCAACCTTAAATACAATCATACTTTCAAAACCATATCCCCAAACCTCGCCATTTCTCTCAGCAGCAAAATAAATTCTAACTTGTACAACTTCCTAACCATTTCTTTAAATCACAGAAATCCCACTTTGAATGAACTTTACTGGCCTGAAGACAACTTCGCACGCGGCAACTCAGAACTTAAACCCGAGAGTTCACTGAATCTGGACGCCGGCCTCCGCAAGATCACGCCGAATTACTATGTAAATTTATATTGTTTCCTCAAAAAGATAAAAGACGGAATTCTTTGGATCCAAGAAGACAAGTATATGCCAAAAAACTTTGCGCTCTTGGTCCATAAGGGCGTCGGCCTTGAAACAGTTTTAAAACCCCGAAAAGGGCTTTATTACGCAGAATTTGACCTAAACTTACAAGACTCCAGATTAAACGGAACCCCTTTCTTTTACAGGCCAACATTGACTTTAAACGGCATTATTGGGATTGGTCCGGTAAATATAGAAATTAGCTATATTGGAAAACGTCCAGAAAGAGCAAATAGTCCAAAGATGTTACCTCCCGTATATTTAATAAATCTTTCAATCAGTAAAAACGTTGTCTTCGGGAATAAAGAATTTTTTTTGGAGGCAGGTACAGAAAACCTTTTAGACATAAATTATGAAATATTAAGGGGCTTCCCTAACCCCGGCCGGGAGATATTCTTTGAAATCACCATAAAAAGGAGGAGGTAGTATGCACAAAAAAACAATAGGTATTGTCATAATTGCCGCTCTATTAAGCCTTTCCTCTTGTAAAAAGGCTGATGAATACCTACCCGTACTTAAAAACTATCTCGTCATCGTAAACACCCTTTCTGAGACAGTCTCATTTTATGACATGGATAAGGACACTCTTTACGAAGATATATTAACAACGGGGAGAACCCCCAACGATCTATTGACACTTGGCACTACAGGAATCATTGTAAATTCAGGTTTTCAAGGAGTTCCTGCGTTGGATATAATCGACCTATCTCAGATGCAGCTTTTAAGTAGAAAATCTCTTCCCATAGGCTCAAACCCTTACTCTATCGCCTATATGAATGGGAATTATTACGTTACATTAGCGGCTAACAATATGGTTTATGAGTTAAACCAGAATTTTTTGCCTGTTGATTCCTTTACCACTGGTAACTGGCCAGAAGGAATAACCACATATAATGGTAAAATCTTTGTCGCTTCGACGGGATTCAACATACAGGATTATACCTACGGTGATGGCTATGTTTATACAATTCAGAAGAACACGGCTGGCTTCTCCATTGATTCCATTAAGGTCGGCAAAAACCCTCAAGTACTGAAAATAAGAGATAACAAACTCTGGGTATGCTGCACAGGAGATTATGGAGGCAATACAGGCGCCTTTTACATCTTAAATCCTTCTACCCTCACAATAGAGGACTCAATAAAAGTGGAATTTTATCCTGGAGATTTTGAAGTATTCTCAAAAGGAACTTTGATCTTTACCGACTTTATGAATGGTATTTTCCGAATACAAAACAATTCCATCCTTGACACAGTAATGATAATTTATGGGGCATCCAGAATTATCAAAGATGGAAACACAGCCATTGTATCGATCTTCAACGCATCTGATTCTAATTACATTTTCTTTGTAGATGTCGACAGCAATACAGTTTACAATCCCATAAATGCTGGACTGGCCAAAGGGGTTGGACCCATAGGAATTTATAGAGAATAGGAGGTCAACCTGAACCTCGACTTTGAAAACCCTCTGATAAAATGGTACAGGGATTTTACAAAAAAGAGGGCAGAAATCGTTGAAAAGAATCGTCTTGTAAAGCCATCGGAGATAACCAAGTATTTCACGTACAAGAATATGAAAGTGCGAGAACCCGATTTCTGCCCTCTTTACAAAACCAGCGAAAGGTGTCACGAAATGGCCGAAGAAGAATTAAACTGTTTCTTCTGCGGATGTCCTTTTTTTGATTACGGACTGTGGGATGAGGAGCATAAAAAATTTGGGGGGTGTAAAATTAATTCCCCTTACGGCACGAGGAATGAATATGGTTACTGGGACTGCTCCAAATGCCTGATTCCCCATCGTAGCCAATTTGTAGAAAATTTTCTTAAAAAGGAATTTAAGATCTGATTTTACCCCCCCTTTCTGCCCTTCCATAGAACCTTTACGCCAGCAATTTTTAAAATTAGAGAAAGAACAAAAACAAAAGTAAAAAACAATGAATGTAAAGGCCACAGTATAATATCAAGTAAATTGGCTGAACCAATTTCTTTAAGAGCAAGAAAAACAAAAAAGAGGTAAGTAAGATAGGCAAAAAGGAACAAATAAGAAATTAATGTCCATCCTTCTAAAAAAACCTTGCCTTTTAGCATAAAGGTTAGCATAAAGGAGGTCGCAACTATTCCAACTACTTGCAGAATAGAGATAAAGGGGGCTTTAGCAGCTCCTTCCGAAAAATTTTTTACCCACCCAAAGACCAGACTTTTTATGCCATATTCATACATTCTATAACTAACTAATCGATTATGGGGCAAAGTAAGGACCTGGATACCCCTTTTTTGCAACTCCACCCCAAGGTCTAAGTCTTCAACAATACTATCTTTAACCAATGAATGCCCTCCTGTTTCCTCATAAAGTTTCTTAGGAAAGAAAATACAAGGCCCGAATAAACCATAAGCAAAATGTGCACTTGAATCGAGTTGTTTCCCAAGAATCCCCAGTAAAGAAACGAGATTAAAGAAAAGTGAAAAGTGTTCATAAAATTTAACAACCTTGTGGTAAGGTTGAATAGAAAATACGGTTGTATCAGATATTTTTCCACCAATTTTCTCCAAAAAATCTTCCTTTAAAACCACATCGGCGTCCAAGAAAAGCATAACATCACCTTTTGCCTCTCTTGCACCGATGTAACACGCATAACTCTTGCCTGTCCATCCTGGAATTAATTGGGCATGAATCAACTTTACATCATAACTAAGAGCAATTCTGTGGGTGTTATCTTCGGAACCATCGTTTACTACTATAACTTCAAGGGGACGCTTTGTTTGATTTTTAATGGATTCAAGAAGCCGTGGCAATCTTCTTTCTTCATTCCTTACGGGTATGATTATAGAAATTGAAGTCTTCTGAAGTTTTGGAAGGGATTTTTTCCTGTAAAATTGAATCACTTTTAATAGTCCAGCTAACGAAAGTAAATAAAAAAATACATCAACAATCAATTTCATCAAAGCTTCAAAAATTTAATCTTTTCTTAACGGTTTAGCAGATAGATTGCAAGGTTTATTACCGTTGCAAACGTTACCCACAAAAGGTAGGGCACAAGCAAATACCCTGCAACCCTTGAAACCCTGAAAAACAGAATTATGTTAAGCAATATTACAAACCACAAAACAACAATTTCTATTAATGCCGTAAGTGGCGATCTGAGGCCAAAGAAAAGAAGAGACCACAACAAGTTAAGGACAAGTTGCAATGCAAAAATACCAATTACTAAGGTTCTATTATGTCCAAAATTATTCAACCAGACATAATAAAAGGCAAGTCCCATTAGTATGAAAAGTAGTGTCCACGCAGGCGCAAAAAGCCAGCTTGGGGGAGTAAAGGAAGGCCTGTTAATCTCTTTATACCAGGTATTGACAGAAGACGATGTAAATAGGCTCCCAATAAACCCTACCAGCAGCGGAATTGCTACTGATATTAATAATTTTAAACCCTTTGGCATATCCACCTCCTTACCATATTGAAAAAATTTAATGCAAAAAACATGTAATAACAAAAGCGTAAATATTAACGTATTTAAATGAAATGCGAAATTTACAAACTCTTTAACTTTTCTGAAATTTTCACTACCAACGGCCTCCAATTTTTCTCATAAAGCCAAATTCCTGTAAACTTAACCCAATCATTAAAATTTGAACTCACGGAATTATTATGTTAAAATCAATCGCACAAAAGGAGGTTATTTAATGAATTTCCTTTTCGTGCTTTTATTCCTGGTTCCCTGGGGAAGGGGGACGATAAGGTTTGGTAAAACAGTCCAGGTAAACGATCCCGACTCAGCCCATACAAAGCAAGACCATCCAGCAGTTGTTATTGACAACAACCTTCGCGTCTTTGTAGCATGGCAGGATGACAGGGATCAGGATGGAAAGTATGAAATCTATTTTTCTTATTCTTCTGATACCGGAAAAACATTCTCTCAGGACCTAAATATAAGCAATTCGCCAAATATAAATGACAAATACCCCGTAATGGCAGTTTTTGGAGATAGCATTTATGTAATATGGCAGGGAACACAAAATGGTACATCATGGAAGGTTTACTACACATATTCTCACGATGGAGGAAGGAGTTTTGCACCCGCAGATACACTGCCCGGTGTCACCGTGCGAAATTCAACTACTTCAAGTGTAAACGATGGCCCCCAGCCAGACATTGCAGGTGTTATCACAAATGATACATTATTCCTGTATGTTATATGGGTAGACGACGGGACAGGTGTATTGAGAATAAAGCTCGCAAGATCGGTAAACGAAGGACCTTTTCAGGATTTGGGAATAGTTGATAACAATCCCGGAAGGGTAAATCGAGACCCGTCAATTGCGGTAGATGACAAAGGTAACCTACTTATTGCCTACAGGTATGGGACAGGGGGGACAAATCAAGACCCCCATCCTTGGATTGCTTTTAACAAATCTACCGACCGAGGAGAAACATTTAACTATTTACATATTGTACTCGATGACACTATATCGCAAAACTTTTATACAGGCAATCCACAAATCACTTATGCCGCAGAAGATTCGACGATTATTATCACTTGGGAGGATTGCCGTCGCCACGGTGGAAACACGAATCCGGACATCTTTTTCACACGTTCAAAAGACGGTGGGATAACCTTTGACTCGGTGAATCTAAGGGTGAACTGGGTTGAAGATACTTCCCTCATGTATGATAACTACAGAGCTCAGATTGCCATGTCTCCTGACGGGAAAATGGCAGTCGTATGGCACTCAGACCCGGAAATGGATGGACACTACTCACTATATATGTGTGCTTACAGTGATTCTATGGGAAAATTTGGTTTAAGTGTTCCGGTGCCATTTGACACTCTTGAATCCTTTACAGGAACCACCCCTGGTACTTTTGGAAACAACTTTTATCCCGCTGGAATAAAGGTAGCCAACATTGATGGAACTACTAACTTCTTTATGGTATGGGAAGACCTTAACTATGATATCAATGGGAACATTTACTTTGTAAGAGGACAAGTAGTAATCTCTCAGGTTGACCTGGATATTTTTGATGATTCCTTAGATGTACATAGTGGAATTGTTGATTTTGACTCTCTTCCAGCAGGACCTGCGTATGTATCCAGACACATCATGCTTGTAAATACTGATTCTTTGTATAATCCTGATACCCTCGACGGACCAAGCACTTCAGTAATCACATCCTTAAGGCTTGTTTCTGCAACACTTGTAAATGGCCAAGATACACTCACAACGCTCTTTGCTGAGAAAGTTCCAGATAGCCTACTTAAAGGCGAAAAGGCAGAGGTAATGCTTACGTTGTTCATTCCTGAAGGTAGTTTAAAGGGTACATACCAGGGATACGCCGTTTTTGAAGCCACTGGGGCAGATTCTACGGTTGATTATGATAGTGTTTTGGTAATAGTCCATGGCCCTTACCCCGAAGAAAACTTGGATTCCCTTAAAGTGTTCCCTAATCCCTTCAGAGCCGATAAAGGGCATGACAGAATAAGCTTCGAAGGTTTAACAGAAAACGCAGAGGTCTCTGTTTACGACATGCATGGTAGACTTGTATTTCACAAGGTTGAGGAGAATGCCGATGGTCTTATAACATGGTACCCCGTTGACGTAGCAAGCGGTATTTACATGTATGTTGTGAAGAATAATCAGGGAGAGATAAAAAGAGGCAAAATAGCAATAATTAAATAAAGGGAGGCAAAATGATAAAATTTTTGGCATGGATTATTGTTATTTCTGCAGGAAATTCTGCGGCAACCACTTTAGAGTTGTCTCGCGGAGCAAGGGCATTTGCTCTGGGCGGTGAGCTTACTGCATTTTCTCCTTCCATGGAAGCGGTATATTACAATCCTGCCCATTGCATTTCCGCCGGAAAATTTGGAATAAACGTTTCAACCTTTCCCATTGGACTCGACGTGATGGACAATTCAATTCTACTCTCTTATTCAACGAATCGCTTTGGTGGAGGAATTGGTGTTTCATACACGGATTATGGAGATTTTAATGGGCTCGACGAACATGCCAGAGAGCCTTACACTTTCAATGCCAGTGACCTAATCGTCACTGCTTTTGGTGGTTACATGATTTCTCAAAGCATAAAAATGGGGCTAAGCTTTAAATTCTTCAAAGAAGAAATCGAGGCTTTTAGAGCAACATCCTACAGTGTATCTGCTGGAATCGCTGGCAAAATTGACAACAAAACAGATTACGGCGTTGTCATCAGGAATCTCGGAACTGGCATAAAATTTATAAATGAATCAAACCCCCTGCCTCTCACTCTTGTACTGGGAGCAGTCAGAAAAGTAGGATACAACATCTTTCTTATCGGACATCTCAAATCAAGTAGAGACGTCCCCGTTTCGTTAACCCTTGGTTGTGAGTATAGTTACAATGACATTGCCTTCTTCAGACTCGGTTTTAGAAGCGACAAAGCAGGCTTATTATCCAAGTTCTCTACGGGCTTGGGTTTTATATACAAAGGTTTTGCAATTGATTTTGGACTTTCCGGATATCAAAATCTTGGGTTGAAATATGTGATTTCTTTCTCCTATTCAAAGTAGGACGGGGGAGCTTTTAAACTTTAAATTTCTTTGAGGAAAAGTTGAACATAACTTAATGTTGTGCAGATAGTTGAACATGATGTTATTTCTGGACGACTGTTTAAACAATTACCGCTGATAAAATATTTCTCTTTTGTCCCCCTTAAAAACGGTGAAATGGTGGAATTCATTGAGAATTCATTCAAAAAGATAGCTTACTCCCTTTTCCAAAACCCATTCTTTTACCTTCAATTTCTCTTTCTGAAAGAAACACCTCACAGATAAGATTAATTTTACGGGCACTTGACCAGTGATAGACCCTTCAGTAAAATTTAAATATGGAAAAGATTGAACTTAAAAACATAAAATATTATGGTGGTATTGGTGTGGTCTTAACCCTTTTAGGCGGACTCCGCAGAATTGGGCCCCTTTTCAGAATTGCAGGGATAGTACTAATCCTTATTGCTTTAAGCGAGTTTGCCCAGAAATTCAGAGAGGATAAAATTTTCCGTCAATACCTTATCGGTGTTATCGTCAATATTGTGGGAATGGGTTTCGCCCTTATAATGGCTATTATAACCGGAGCATGGTCCATCGTAAAAACACTCATTTGGGGAAATTACCGAGGATATTATGACATATTCTCTGAAATCAGTTTTGCAGTCGTTTTCTTCGCTTTACTTATATACGCAATTACAATCCTGTCAACTCACTTCTACCGGGACAGTCTAAAAAGGATTGCTGACAAAACTGGTATAAAAAATTTTTCCATCGCAGGTGATTTACTCTTTTACGGTGCTATTGGAACCGTGCTAATCCTTGGACTCTTCGCTATGTATATTGGCTGGATTATTTTAGCGGTCGCCTTTTTCAGTCTGCCTGACTTTTGGGAAACGGGAACACCAGAAGGTCAACGAACCGAAGTCCCGCAGGATTAAGAATACAATAGGGTTAAATCATTTAAAAAATTCTTTTACCTTTTTACAAGCTGTTTTGAGCATGTTCTCGAAATAGCCTGGCACCTTTGGTGCTACATGAGGTGTCATTATTACATTATCCAATTTCTCAAAAGGGTAATTTTGCTGAAATATCCCATCTTCCTTTGGATAAACCCACCAAACATCAAGACAAGCTATAAAATCTGGATTCTTTACAAGGTGCTCGTAAAGGGCTTTTTCATCAATAATTTTACCCCGAGACACATTTACAATAATTGCACCTTTCTTCATTCTTTCAAGCTCTTCATTTCCTATAAAGCCCCTCAATTCCTCGGTCAGAGGAAGAGCTACTACGACAACGTCAGCCCACGGCAAAGCTTCAAGAAGCTCAGTTTTTGTAGTGTAAACCTTTTCCAGCTTACCCTGAAATTCAAAGGGAATTTTTCTGCTCTTCTTGAATGCTCTGAGCCTCATCTGGAAAGCTTCTGCGATCCTTGCCACTTCTTGCCCTATTGTTCCAAAACCGAGAATAAGCATATTCTTTTCAAAAAGAGTCCTGTGCATAAATTCCTGGTGGAACTCTCCCTTTCGCATCAATTGATTATGAACGCAGATCTTCTTTAATGCTGAAAGTATCATAGCAAAGACATGCTCCGCTATGTATTGTGAGTTAGCACCCGGAGCACCCTGAACCGCTACCCCTCTCTTCAAAAGATTCTTTAAGGGAATGTGATCAATACCAGCGGTAATTGCCTGTACAAGCTTTAACGATTTCATTTGTTCCATTAGAGCGTCCCCCACAACCCCTTCCCACCTGAAAACTATCAATGCATCTATTTTATCAATTGGGATATCGTATGGATCAAAGAACACATCAAATCCTTCGCCGAGCTCTCGCACAACCAACTCTCTCTGCTCCTCAGTCAATTCAGGAATAAATACCAGTACCCTAATCTTCATAGAGCTGAAGCTCCATACTTTTAGCCCACTTATTAACGGAAAGGATTTTAACCTTTATTCTGTCGCCAAGTCTAATCTTCTTTTGTCCAAGAGTTACCTCAAAATTTTCCTCATTAAAAGAAACACTTTCCTTAAACTTTGAAAAGGATATGAAACCTTCTGTGAGAAATTCTTCAATTTCCACGAAAATTCCCTGAGGAACAAGGTGGGTAACAACTCCCTGCATCACCTCGCCCACCCTTTCTTTCATAAATTCATACTTCTTTAGATCAATAAGTTCCCATTCAGCCTTTTCGGAAATTTCCTCTCTCTGGGAAGAAAGTTTTGCAATCTCGTCAAGTTTTTGGATATATTCCTCGGAAGGTGTCCACTTCTTCCTGGAAATAGCCCTCTTCAAAAGCCTATGAACTACGAGATCCGGATATCTTCTTATGGGAGATGTAAAGTGAACGTAACTATCCGAAGAAAGACCGTAATGGCCAATATTTTGGATGGAATATTTGGCTTTTTTCATCGACCTCAACAGTAAGTATGAAATTATAGGACCGTGTCCCATCTCTTCCGCGGTTTTAACAATCTTCTGTAAAGCAAACTTGTCTATCTTATTAAAAGAGAACTTAATACCCAAGATACCCTCTGCTATCTTTACAAAATTTAGAATTTTGGATTCTTCAGGGGACTCGTGAACTCTGAAAATTGCTGGTATACCTTGTTCTTCTAAAAATTCAGCAACAATTTCATTAGCCCTTACCATAAATTCTTCAATTATTCTGTGAGTCTCCAATCTCAAAGAAGGGCTTATGGAGACGACACGACCCTGGGGAGTTAGTTCAACCACTGGTTCAGGTAGGTCAAAATCCAAACTACCCCTCCTTTCCCTTCTTTCTCTCAAGATCCAAGCTAACTCTCTCGCAAGAAGCAAAAACTCCCTTATATATTCGAAAGAATTGCCAACGAAAATTGAAACACTGTCTTTTTCCAATTCCTGCTTATTGATAATCCGCTGGGCGTCTTCGTAAGATAGTCTCGCCTTTGAATTTATCACACTCTTAGCAAATCTTCTTTTAACCACATTGCCTTCGTTGTCAATCCACATAAATACACTCATCGTGTAGCGGTCTTCACCAGGCCTTAAAGAACATAGATCAGATGAAAGCTCATGGGGCAACATAGGAATCACCTTGTCAATCAGATATGTACTACAACCTCTTGACATCGCTTCCTTGTCTAATCTGCTGTCCTCAAGAACGTAAGCAGAAACATCAGCAATATGAACACCAAGGAGGTAAAGCTCACCCTCCTTCCGAACAGAAATGGCATCGTCAAAGTCCTTTGCATCACGCGGGTCAATGGTTATGATGTACTCATCTCTCAGGTCTTCCCTTTTATCAGCAATTATAACACTTTCAATTTCCTTAAATACTTTCTTCGGGAAATCTTCTTTTAACTTATATTTGGCAACGACAAGCTTGTAATCTATCGAAGGATCATCTTCAAAGCCAATCACGTCCTCAATATATGCCCATTTTTCTTTAACTCTAAAAATAACTTTCATTCCCTCTTTCAATTTTAACCCGTTTTTCCTCGCCTTTGCCACGGCTAATTCCGATGGTAAAGCCTTATCATCAGGAACAATAATGTAGCGTTTACCCTTCTTCTTTACCGTCCCTGAATAATTCTTTTCAGCTCGTTTTAAAATTTTAATTATTCTGCCTTCGGGCTTCTTACCTTCCTTTTCCTTAAGAATAGCCACTAATACATAATCTCCATCCATTGCGCCCATCGTTGCGTGAGGTGGAATAAAGACATCCTCTTTGCCTTCTCGCAAAAGAAATCCAAATCCCCCTGCAAACCTTTGAAAATACCCCTTTTCCGTCTCTGACGAAACAGAAACGTATCTATTTCCATCCCTGTAAACAAGCCCTTGATCAACTAAAGTTTTTAGTTCCCTTTGCAATACCTTAACCTGTGCCCCTTTAACTCTCAATCTTTTCCTGATAGAGTTGAAGGAAAGCCCTTTTGAATTTCTTTTAAGCAGACTTATAATTAAATTTTGGAATTCAGTCATATTTAAATTTTAAAGCCTTTAGTAAGGAGGTGTAATCATGCTATTTGTACCCGGTGCCGGTAAAAAGAAAGAGACAGAAGAAATTGACGTAGCTATTATTGGGGGCGGACCTGCTGGTTTGAGCGCAGGAATCTACGCTACACGCGCAGGATTGAAGGGGGTAATCATTGATAAAGGAATTGCGGGTGGTTTAGCGGCAGAAGCACCCTTTATAGAAAACTATCCAGGCTTTTTCGGAATTAAAGGAGAGGAATTAGTTGCTAAAATGAAAGAGCATGCCAAAAGTTATCTTCCTGTAATTGAAATGTCTCCCATCTCTAAAATAGAGAAAAAGGAAGACGGAAGGTTTTTTATCGAATCGGACCAGGGCAATTTCCTCTCCAGCGCAATAATATTTGCCACAGGCACTACTCATAAACATTTAAATGTTAAAGGTGAGCAGGAGTTCTATGGCAGAGGGATTTCCTATTGTGTTACCTGTGATGGGTACTTTTTTAAAGATCAAAATGTAGTAGTTATAGGGGGCGGTAATTCCGGTGCAGTTGCTGCTATATCTCTCCACGGAATAGCCAAAAAGATAACTATCCTTGAATACATGCCTCGTTATATGTGTGAAAATGCTTACGTTAAGAAACTTTCAGAACTTGGAATAGAATACATTAAAAACGCACAGGTAACAGAGATTTTTGGGGATGAAAAAGTAAAGGGAGTAAGGTATATAGACCGAGAAACTGGGGAAACCAAAGAAATAGAAGCCAACGGAGTATTTATTTACGTCGGCCTTATACCACAAAGTGAACTTGCAAAATCCATCGGTGTCGAAGTAGACCAGAGAGGCTACATAAAAGTTGACACTAAAATGAGAACCTCAATGCCAAAAGTCTACGCAGCGGGTGATGTCACGGGAGGAGTTGCACAGGTAATAGTAGCGGCAGCACAGGGGGCTATCGCAGCCCTTTCCTGTTACGAAGATTTGAGGTTAAAATAACAATATGGCACTGCTTGAAAAGATTGATTCACCCAAAGATTTAAAGAATCTTTCTATTAAGGAGCTATATCAGCTCGCTCAAGAACTACGGGATTATATTGTTGATGTGGTATCTACAAACGGCGGCCATTTAGCACCAAACCTCGGAGCGATCGAGCTCACACTTGCTTTGCATTACGTTTTCGACTCACCTAAGGACAAACTTATATGGGATGTGGGACATCAAGCCTATGCTCACAAAATTATCACGGGGCGAAGGGAAGCCTTTAAAACTCTAAGAAAGCTCAACGGAATCAGTGGGTTCTTAAAAAGGAGTGAAAGCGAACACGACTTTTTCGGCGCAGGGCATGCATCAACTGCCCTATCTGCAGCTCTCGGTTTCGCTGTTGCCAGAGACATAAACGGGGAAAATTATAAGGTAGTCGCTATAGTAGGTGATGGAGCTTTAACGGGAGGAATGGCTTTAGAAGCATTAAATAACATTGGACACCTTCAAAAAGATCTCATCATAGTCTTGAACGATAACGAAATGTCTATTGCTGAAAATGTAGGTGCAATTTCCAATTATCTTTCCAAGATTGTAACATCCCCCAAATATTACCGAGCCAAAGAGGAATTGTGGGAATTCCTTGAAAAGATACCCTCTCGTTTTCTTTCAAAAAGGTTAAGAGAGCTGGCAAAGAAGATTAAGGAAAACCTTAAAAGCTTAGCGGTGCCAACAATTCTATTTGAAGAATTGGGAATTGAATACGTAGGCCCACTCAATGGACACGATCTTGAACAATTAATTGAAACCTTTAGAAGAGTGAAACGGGTAAAGGCAGGTCCAATCCTCATCCACGTTCTAACCCGAAAAGGTAAAGGCTATAAGCCCGCCGAAGAAAACCCCGAATTTTTCCACGGATTAGGACCTTTTGATAAAGAAACGGGCAAACCATTAAAAAAATCAAATAAACCTTCTTACACATCTATTTTTAGAAAAACTATTGTAGATATTGCTGAAAAAGACGATAAAGTCGTTGCTATTACCGCTGCAATGCCCTTAGGGACAGGGCTTGACCTTTTCAGAGAAAAATTCCCCAACAGATTCTTCGATGTAGGAATTGCTGAACAACATGCAGTAACTTTTGCAGCGGGGCTTGCACTAAACGGGTTAAAACCTTACGCTTGTATATACTCAACCTTCCTTCAAAGAGCGTTAGACCAACTTATTCACGATGTTGGTATCCAGAGGATCCCGGTTAGAATAGTTATGGATAGAGGTGGTATCGTCGGTGAAGATGGTGCCACTCATAACGGTGTATTTGACTATGCTTACTTAAGAATCATTCCTAATTTTGTCGTAATGGCACCGAAAGACGAGGATGAACTTGTCGATATGTTATATACCATGCTCTATTATCAGGAGGGACCCATCACTGTGAGGTATCCAAGAGGAGAAGTTGAAGGTGTGCCAATTAAAGAATCTCCGGAAATCATTCCCATTGGAACTTGGGAAAAACTGTACGGCAAGGATTTTAAAGATGTAGTAGTGATTGCGACCGGTTCTACCGTTCACCCAGCCCTTTCCGCAGGAAAAAGATTGGAAAAAGAGGGTATTAAACTTACAGTTATTAACGGCAGATTTATTAAACCGCTCGATACACGAATGCTCCATGAGATTATTGACTCTTCTCCCAAGGCCATTATTACCCTTGAAGAAGGAAATCTGCCCGGTGGTTTTGGCTCAGCAATCAACGAATATATCATACAAACATCGAAAGGGAAAAAATTGAATATTCATAATATCGGTTTGCCTGATACCTTTATTGAGCAAGGTTCAAGACGAGAGATTTTGAAGCTTTACCTGCTTGACGAAGAGGGCATTTACAACCAGATTAAAGCGTATCTTGAGACAATATAATGTTGTGCAATCGCTGCAATAAAAGAGAAGCAGAAATTACCTTCAAGGAGTACGTTGAAGGCAGTATCGTAACCCTTTTCCTGTGCAGAGAATGTGCAGAAGAACTTGCGAATGGCGTTAGGGTTATACCGGAAGAGGAAATGATACCTCAAGAAACCCTCATAAAATGCAGGGTTTGTGGGACAAGCCTTAGAGACTTTCGTAACAACTTTTTAATGGGTTGTCCCACCTGCTACGAGTATTTTCTTCCCTACTTTCAAGAGGTTTTTCACAAGATCGTGCATCGCTCTTACTTCAACGGAGAAAGGCTCAAAACTGAGAATTTCATCCATTTCGTTGAATCAGAACTGCAAAAGCTGAAACAGACCTTGGAGGAGCTAAAAGAACGTGAGGAATTTAAAGAGGCCATAAAGGTCAGAGACCGTATAAGAAAACTTGAAACCATACTAAAATGGATATCCTAAAAATCATCAAAAGAGTTCCTGATTACTTTTCTGAAACAAACGGGAATATCGTCCAGTTTGTGATTTTTAAATACTATAGAAACCTCGATGGTTACAAGTTCCCTTATAAACTATCTGTGCAAGAACTCAACCAAATCCGTGATAAAGTTTCAGAGGTAGCAAAAGAACTCCCAATGTGGGAAAATAATTACAGTTTTGTGGAAATTCAACAGGTAGCGGCTGAACTTTCCATGATCCTCTACGAAAGGGGTATTCTTGGGGCAGAAGGCTTACAGAGGAAAGATGTAGCCCTAATTTTCGATGAAAGCGAACGTCACGTCATGAGAATTAACGAAAGGGACCATATAAAACTCATTTTCAGAGGTGCTTACTCGGAGATGCACGAAATTGGCGAAGAATCTCAGATCTATGCTGCCCTTCTTGACAAAACTTTAAACTTTGCCTTTAAAGAAGGAGTTGGATACCTTACATCATCACCAAGATACCTGGGACATGCTTTAAGCATCTCGGCGCTGGTACACGTTCCAGCAATTTTCTTACTCGGGCAGATACAAAACTTTTCACAGATTCTTCAGAAAAATCTTATCGTTCTTTCCGGTCTCATGGATACAGTGATTCAGACATACGGTGCCTTTGTACAGATAAAAATCACTTCTTTCTTTGACACCTTTAATGAAACGAAGACAAAGATGGCTTCAACCTTGGAAGAAATCGTGGAACTTGAAAATCAGCTGAGAAACCTAATTTATGCTGATAGGCCCTTAGAGGTGGAAGATAGAATATATAAATCCTATGCTATCCTCCGAAGCGCAAAGCTTCTAAGCTTGGTTGAAACCTACGAGCATTTATCCAATCTCAGAATTGGCGTCGACCTTGGTTACGTCAAGGAAATTCACCCGGGATTCTTTAACGAAGTCTTTTTTAGAATTTTGCCATACCACATTAAAGTGTATTACGGCGTTTCGGAGGACGACCTTAACAAGGAAGCAGAAATGAGAGCCCTTTTAATTCAGGAACTTCTTGATAAATACCACTATGAAGGTTGATTTGATTATTACAAACATAGGGGAGCTGGTCTATTTTAAAGAAGGTAATTTAGAGACTCTCTCTGACGCAGCAATTGCCATAGATGATGGAAAAATTATCGAATTTGGCAAAAGAAAGGAGATAGAAGATAAATATTCCACAAAGACAAAGCACGAGATTATTAACGCAGAGGGAAATTCTGTAATTCCAGCCTTTGTCGACCCTCACACTCACCTCATTTACTCAGGCTGCCGCCATGAGGAATTTCTTGCAAAACTTAAAGGGAAAGAATATTTGGAACTCTTGACAGAGGGAAAGGGAATTAATTACACCGTGAAGCTCACAAGACAGGATTCAGTTGAAAATCTCTTTAAAGTTTCGCATCAGAGACTTATTGAAATGAGAAACAGCGGGACTCTTACCATAGAAATAAAATCCGGTTATGGGTTAAATTTAGAAACGGAAGAGAAGATTATTGAAGTTGCTCATATGCTGAAAAATAGAGACGAAGCCGACATTGTGATAACTTTTCTTGGAGCCCATGCAATTCCCCCAGACTATAAAGACGATCGAAAAACTTATGTAAAAGCGATAAAAGAGGAGATGATCCCCGCTTTTTCAGGAAAAGCGAAATTTATTGACATTTTTATTGACAAAGGAGCATTCACCGTTGATGAGGCACGAGAAATTTTATCTTCTGCAACAAAATATGGATACGAAATCAAAATGCATATCGACGAACTCTCATACACCGGTGCTGCCAAATTAGCCCGAGAGTTCTCTGTAGCTTCTGTTGAACATATGGAACACACAACGGAAGAGGACATCGAAATTTTAAAAGAAAAGGGTGTAATCGCAGTCCTGCTTCCTGGCACTTGCTTTTTTCTTAAACTTCAACATAAACCTAGAGTTGAATTTATGAGGGAAATTAAACTTCCGATTGCCCTCGGAACGGACCACAACCCCGGAACCTCTCCTTTTTACTCTCAATCTCTTATTATGGCATTAGGCGTATTTTTATACGGTCTTACTTTGGAGGAGGCGTTACTCGGCGTCACTCTAAACGCTGCAAAGGCAATAAAGATGGATCATGTGAAGGGGAATATCACTCCGGGAATGGATGCTGATCTTTTAATTCTAAAAAGCCATTCCTTTGTGCACCTCGTTTACGAGGTAGGCAGAAATGTTATAAGTAAAATCGTGAGAAAAGGGAAATTAATCAATATTCACTGAGTCTGAAGGGTGGATCTGTTTTAACCCTCCACCAGTTAATGAATATGTTTTGCTCTTTTGGGGGAATGCAAACCGACTCAAAAAAGTTTCTATTATTTATTAAATTCCCAAAATGTTTCAGAAGAGGTCCCTTTCGTGAGCAAAATAAAATTTCCCCGAGGGTATTTTCATAAATGACAAGTCCCCTGGTCTTACCAGTGTGGAGTATTACCAACCAGTAATTATCTCGCTTTTCAACCAGAAATACCGCAGTGTTACCACCCTCAACCGCTGAGAACAATTCTTCACAAGACTCTGATATATTATCCTTTTTCTCCAATATGTTCAAAAAAACTTGCGTTAATACATCGGAATCGGTAAAGTAATGTCTGATCATAAATTCCTCTGCAAGTTCCTTGTAATTTTTAAGAAAGCCATTGTGAATCCCAATGACCTTGTATTTTTTCCCTACATGTATAAAAGGCTGAGCATGGAGTTCATCAAGGTCCTCAAGCTTTGAAAATTCATCAGAAGCTCTTCGCACGTGACCTGCAAAAAAGTTTATTTCATCATCAGGGGAAAGCTCCCCCATTTCAAAAAGCACATCAACAGGAGACCTGTTCTCATAGTAACCAACTCTGTTATGATAGAGTACAAGCCCATCACTCAAATGAAAATAGCCAGCCCCATGTCCTCCCAGCGGTGAACTATCTATCTCTTCTTTCAATTTCTCTAATTCTTCCAATAGACTCTTTATATTAGATAACTTTACTTTGAAGTGCCCAACATATCCAAAAATACCACAACTCAATACCCCCTCCTTCAGGCCCTCTCCAGGCCCTCAATATAGCTTCTCAATTTACTAATTTTAAGTTCAAAGTTCCGTTTTTTCT
>JASEFR010000024.1 GCA_030019025.1 bacterium | reverse complement strand
TTTTAATTGGAGCGCTTGGCTATCATAAAATTGAGAATATGTCACCCCTCGATTCCCTTTACATGGCAATAATTACCTTATCTACTGTTGGTTACAAAGAAGTTTATCCTCTAAGCGATACGGGGAAGGTATTTACCATTATTTTCATAATCACTGGAATTGCCTTCGTTTCTTACACTGTCTTTACTGTAGGTGAACTTTTGTTTGAAACAACTTTTAACAACTTACTTTCCAGAAGGGGGAAAGAAATAAAGATGGACGGGCACTACATAGTGTGTGGTTTTGGAAAAATAGGAAGCATTGTAACAAAAGAGCTTCAAGCGAAAAAAGAAAAAGTCATCGTAATAGAAAAAGATCCAGAACGAATTAGACTGCTACGTGAAAAAGAGATTCCGTACATTGAAGGAGATGCCACAGAAGAGGAAACCCTGTTAAAGGCGAACATCGGGAAGGCAAAAGGAATTGCCTGTACACTAACGGAGGATGCAGACAACCTTTACGTTACTCTTACAGCAAGGGAATTAAATCCTAACATAGTTATAGTGTCAAGAGCTGAAAATGAAGCCTCTGTGAAAAAACTAATTAAAGCGGGTGCGAACAAAGTAATAACACCGTACGAGGCAGGCGCGATAAAAATAGCAGAGTACCTCCGAAAAAAAGAAATTTTAGAAATTGTTGACTTCATAATAAATGCGGAACCTCTCCAATATGCAATTAAACAGTTGGCCCTTGAAAAGTCTCATCCTCTGATAAATAAAACACTAAGAGAGGCAGGTCTACGACAAAAATATGGAATATTGGTCATTGGAATCATAAGGGGAGATAAAACCATTATCAATCCCTCTCCTGATGAAATTCTGAGGGAAAATGATATACTCGTGGTTATAGGAGAAGCAGGAAAACTGACCACACAAAATCTTTGAAAGTTTGAATCATATAGGATAATATATTCCTATGCAGGTTCTTACGTTATCAATTTACTTGATTGGAACTTTTTTAATTGCAGGTATACCTTTTGGCTTCCTTTATGTCAAACTTTTCCATAAAAAGGATGTAAGAACATTTGGCAGCGGCAATATAGGTGCTACAAACGTTCTAAGAGCAGCTGGGATCGAAGTAGCTGTTCTAACTGCTTTATCAGACGTTTTCAAATCCTTCATCCCTGTCCTCCTTTCCAAAAAAATATTCTCCCACAGCTTAATACCATACTTAGTATGGTTGACTGCAATCCTCGGGCATTGCTTTTCACCATATCTGAAATTCAAAGGCGGTAAAGGAGTCGCAACCTTCTTCGGGGGACTTTTAGCGCTTCAACCCGTTACCGCCCTCATAACTTTCATTATCTGGATTCTCATTATCGCCATCTGGCGGTATGTCTCACTGGGATCAATGGTTGCCTCTACTTTTCCTGCAGTTATCTCGATTATAAAAGGAGAAAGATATGGATTCGTGGTAATACCTGCAATTATATCTGTCATAATCCTTTACCGGCACAAGGATAACATCAAAAGGTTGTTAAGCAAAACCGAACACAAGCTGAAGTTAAAAGGATGAGCAAAGTCGCAATTGTCGGGTCAGGAAGCTGGGGATTGACTCTTGCCGTTTTAATTCAGGAAAAAGGGCATCGGGTAACCGTTCTTTGCCGGCGGATGGAAAAGAAGATAGAGTTGGAAACAAAAAGAATAGACCCCAAAAGGCTTGGGGATTTTAGAATTCCCGACTCCATTAATTTTACTATCATACCCAAGGAAATAGGTGACTCTGATTACTTTGTCTTTGCCATTCCTTCCCAACATCTTAGGGATGTTGCAAGAAAAATTTCCTTTGAAATCAAGCCAAGTAAGATTATCTCCGTGATAAAGGGAATTGAGTCTAAAACTTTCAAGACACCATCCGAAATTCTAAAAGAATACTTTCCATCATCTAAAATTGCAGTCTTAACTGGGCCGTCCATTGCAAGGGAAGTATTGAAAAAGATACCAACCTCAGTGGTTGTGGCTTCAGAAGATACTGAGTACGCAAAGGAAATTCAAAATCTCTTTCACACTGGATATTTCAGAGCCTACCATTCATCAGACGTCAAGGGTTGTGAACTTGGAGGTGCGATAAAAAACGTAATTGCAATAGCTGCGGGAATTCTTGATGGTCTCGGCTTCGGTGCAAATACAAAAGGGGCATTGATCGTGAGAGGTGCAAGGGAAATGATGAGATTGGGCGAAAAGCTGGGGGCAAATCCTCTCACTTTTTCAGGACTTTCTGGTATTGGTGACCTGATAACAACCTGCTTCTCTCCTTTCTCAAGAAACAGAATCGTAGGTGAAGCAATTGCAAGAGGCAAAAAGCCAGAAGAGATATTGAAGGAAATGGATATGGTAGCCGAGGGTATTGAGACATCACACGTAATTAAGGAAATTGCAAAAAAAGTTGGCGTGGAAGTACCGGTTGTAGAATATGTTCACCGAATATTAATCGGTGAGATCTCCCCTCAAGAAGCAATAAATGCTATCCTTAACAGGCCACCTAAACCTGAATTTTACTAAACGATTCCTTTGACTGAACACCGCTTTAAATTTAAAATCAACCTATGGCAATCAAGATATACAATACACTAAAGAGAGACTACGAAGATTTTGTTCCCATTACTAATTCAAAGGTTGGCATCTACATGTGTGGAATGACTGTTCAGGATAGGCCTCACTTAGGACATATGCGAACCTTCCTCTTTGGAGATGTGCTAAGAAGGTACCTCGAATATAAAGGTTATGAAGTTATATACATACAAAATTTTACTGACATTGACGATAAGATTATTCAGAGGTCAAAGGCCGAAAATATCGACTGGCGTGTCCTTGGCGACAAGTACGAACAGGAATTTCTTAAATCCGCAGAGATTCTCAATCTGAAACCAGCCACCTATTATCCAAAAGCAACACAATTTATACAGGAAATCATTGAACTCATAACAATTCTTATTAACAAAGGGATTGCGTACGAATCAAATGGAAACGTTTACTTTGAGGTTGGAAAATTTAAAAGTTACGGAAAATTGTCAGGAAAAAACATTGACGACTTAAAAGAATCCTTTAGAATAGAACCGGACCTAAATAAGAAAAATCCGTTGGATTTTGCGCTCTGGAAAGCCTACAAAGAGGGAGAACCTTACTGGCACTCACCGTGGGGAAAAGGTAGACCCGGTTGGCACATAGAATGCTCAGTAATGTCAACCCATTTCCTCGGTCAGCCCTTTGACATTCACATGGGTGGGCAGGATCTTATATTTCCACATCACGAAGATGAAATAGCTCAATCTGAGGCTGCTTATGAGCGCGAATTCGTAAAGTACTGGATTCACTCTGCACCTATGCTGATTAAGGGAGAAAAGATGTCCAAATCTACTGGACTATACTTCGCTATAAGTGACCTATTGGAAAGGTTCTCACCGGAAGCCATAAGACTCTTTATACTTCAAAAACACTACCGTTCCCCAGCAGAATACGTACCTGAGTACATTGAAGAAGCCGAAAAGGCAATTAACAGGCTAAAAAGTTTTCTTCATCAAGTCTCAGCAGAGAGTGGCAAGATAATAGAAGAAAAGATAAGGGAATTTGAAAAGGCTATAGAAGACGATCTAAATACTCCAAAAGCAATTAGTATTATTTTTGAATTGCTAAAAGAAGGGAACATAAAGTTGCAACAGGGCGAAAGTGCTGTCGACGAAGCGGCCACGATTCTTTTTATATCGGAAGTTCTTGGTTTCCGCACTGCCAATTTTACCGAGAGAAAAGTGGATACCGAAAAGATATCTGAATTGGTCCGCATAATTCTTGATGTACGTCAGGAATTGAGAAAAACTAAAAATTTTGAACTTGCTGACAGAATAAGAAGTGAACTTGAGCGGTTAGGAATTAAAATAAAAGATACTCGTGATGGGACTATTTTTGAGTTTTGATTGAAAGGAATGAAAGGTTTATAATTTTAGACAATAAGGAGGTAAAATGAGGAAGGTATGGATAATCTTGGATATTGTGCTCTTCGCGGTAATTGTGTTCGTCCTTTCCTACCCACGCATTCAGGCTGCTAAAATAAAGGAGATCAAAATTGTCCACTACAGATCCATAAATGCACTTCCCGTATACGTCGCAATGGAAAACGGATACTTTGATTCACTCAAACTAAAGGTAACTCTCGAAGAAACAGAAAAGCTTGGAGACGAAGTAGAGAGAGTCGGAAGAGGTGCCTTTGGCGCAGGTGCAGGTACATATTGGGACATTTTTGCATTAAAAGCATCGGCAAGCCCTGAAATTTTCAGAATAGTGTACAATACGAAGTCATCCATTGATAATCCTCAATATGCTCTGGTAGCTCCCAAAAACAAGCCAGTAAAAAGCTTCAGAGACCTTTCAAGAAAGGGTATTAAAATCGGATACCTCAAAGATTCAAGACAAGCAGATATGTTGAGATACATATTTACCAATGAAAAAATCAAAGAAGATAATTACAGCCTTGTGGCCTTAACTCAAGCGGAGATGATGGACACAATGTCACTTCGTTTTGTGGACGCATTGCTCGTCACTGAACCATACAGAACATATTTGATTAAGAAAAACCTAGTAAATTTGGTAGAAGATGGTATACTGGAAAAAAGGGTTATGGCACCCTTCCTTTGTGGCGTGGGATTCACCTCAAAGGTAAACGTTCAGCTGAACCAGGAAGGTGTTAGAAGATTTGCAGAAGCTCTCAGCATGGCCATCGATTTTATAAGAAAAGAGCCACAAAAGAGCCAGGAAATTCTAAGAAAATACATGGAACTCCAGGACACTTTCTCTGTCAATATCCCGGTCTTTGAAAAGTACACCGAAATTACAGATGTCGCAGAAATAGACAGGACCATTCAGAAATACATAGAAATGCAGTTGATGTTCAGAGAAGTTAGCTTTAATAACTCAATTCTGAGAAAAGAAGAAATCCAGAAATAAAAAAATGGGGCCCTTGCGGGCCCCATTTTTTTCCATGCAAAGACTTTTCTTAATTATTCTATCCTTTATTTTTTACGTCCTATCCTTTCCACCCTTTAAACTCTATCCCTTTGCCTTCTTTTCACTCGTACCTCTATTTCTGGCAATAAAAGACCTCGAAAAGTCACACATCATACTTCTTGGCCTTGCATTCTTCTATCCTTTCTGGTTTTACCACACCCATTGGATACTAAACATGAAAGTAGAACCTGAGACAAAGCCTTGGCTGGTTGGTGGACTTATCATCCTTCCCGCTTATCTATCCATGTTCAACATCGTCCCCCTCCTTGGAATAAAAAACAAACACAGGGTTTTACTTGTTCCATCGCTCTGGGTTATCTTTGAATACATTCGCAGTTCTTTTTATACAGGGTTCCCGTGGATTAACATTGCTTACTCACAGCTCGAAAACCCATATTTTAGAATGCTCAATTCTATAGGTGGTATTTATTTCACGGGCTTTCTGATAGTCCTTTTCTCCACTTTATTATTCCAATTCTGGGATACAGCAAAAAAAGTTTACCTTTACTTTTTTATCGCGCTTATGCTTGCCTGTCATATTGTAGGTGCCGCTTTGTACTATAAAGAAGAAAATCCTGAAAGTACCACGAAAATTTTGATTTTTCAGCCAAACATACTCCCAAGAGAAGAAAATAACATAAGCGAATGGCTTGAAGTTGAGAAGTCCTATAGAAAACTCCTAAAAGAAGTAAAGGATACCTTTGACCTTGTTGTCCTTCCAGAATCGGCTCTTCCGGGGTATTTCCGATATTCATTAAAAGCCCGGAGTATCATTGATTCACTCTCAAGAATCACAAAAGCCCCCGTTCTTCTTGGAAGTGCAGATGTTTATTTCAACGGTAAAAGAAAAGTATACAATACCGCCTTTCTCGTATATCAAGACTCCATCATTGGTCAATACAACAAAATTCACTTAGTACCTTTTGGAGAGTGGCTTCCCTACGAAAACAAGATCAAATTTTTGCAAAAGCTGGAATTCGGGCAGGGTGATTTCTCCCCAGGCGATTCCATTGTATTACTTCACGTTAATGGCATCCCCTTTGGAACTCTGATCTGCTTTGAATCCATTTTCCCTTATATTTCACGCCGTTACACTATGAAAGGTGCCGGATTCCTCGTTAACATTACCAGTGACGGATGGTATGGAAAATCTCTGGGCCCAAAAGAACATTTTGAACTTCTAAGATTTAGGGCTATCGAAGCGGGTAAATACGTTGCAAGGTCAGCAAAAACTGGCATATCAGCAATTATCGATCCCAAGGGAAGGATTATTACATCCCTTGGATTGTTTGAATGGGGGTATATATCTTCTACCATCGGAATTTATTACACAAAGACCCCTTATGCGAAATTTGGTGACTTTATCGTTATAATTAGTCTTATAATAACTTGTGTTGTGCTTGTACTTTCAAAAAGGAGGAAGTTTTAAAATGTTGAAAAGTTTTCTAAAATGGCTGGCAATTTTATCCATAGGTAGCCTTTCGGCCCAAATAGTTCCTATTGATTCTCTACAGGGATATAGAGATAGCTCACCTTACGTAAACCAGACTGTGTCCACTGTTGGCATAGTAACAGCCACAGTTCAGGACTGGACAAGATACATTAGAGGCTTTTTCATACAGGATGCAGAAGCCCCATGGCACGGAATTTTTGTTTATACTGGAAATCTCATTATCAACGTAGAAAGGGGGGATTCGGTACAGGTAACAGGTCGTGTCACCGAATATTACGGCTTGACGGAAATATCACCCTCTTCTGCCTCTGACATCACAGTTTTGAAAAAGGGGGCAAGAATTCCAAGGCCACTAAAAATTTCCGCATCATCGGTAAACACAGAACCATACGAAGGTGTTCTAATCAGGATCGACAGTGTTACGGTAACAAATAACAACCTGGGAAATTATCAATTTGAAATTCGCGATCCACAGGGCGGAACGACTATAGTCCAGAACTGCGCGGGTTTTTCATATTCACCTCAAGTTGGAGATTTTATCCCTTCTATTATTGGTGTGGATTATTATTCATACAGCGCTTTTAAAATTGTACCAAGAAGAGATGAAGACATTGTCTTTACGGGTAACGGGACAGGCTATTTCTACTTTGAAAACAATATCATAGCTACCTCAGAAGAAAAAGAAGTAATTCTACGGGCGGAGGCATCAGCTCCCTTTACAATTTCAAAGGTTAAGATCGCCATTCCTTCAAGCTTTGATATTAATGGAGATGTTATTATTGGAGGCCCTGCCTTTTCAGAGGCAACGTGGAATCTTAGTAATGACACTCTTTTAATAGAAAACGCAAAAATATCACCTGACACTACTGGCTTTATACAATTCACTAAACTTTATGCACCTTCAAATCCGGGTGTATACGCCTTTGAAGTTTACACTTCTGATAGTAACAATTTCTCAAGGAATCCAGATCCACCTAAATTAAATGTAGTTAGCATTGTTGGTGGAGGCAGTGCAAGCCTCGTCCCAAACATTGTTCCTTTGGGCATTGCAGGACAAATAAGCATCAAAATCAATAATAACTTCGGAACACTAAGGGCTATCAAAGTAATCTTGCCTTCCAATTTATACCAGTGGAACAGCAACCTTACATTATCTGGATTAGGTTTTCAAACAGCAACATACCAAATCGTCGGTGACACGATAAAAATTGATAGCGCTACAATAGACTCTTTAAGAAACGGTGAAATCGTCCTAAATAACTTTGCCTTTATAGAAGAAGGACTATTCCAACTCAACATTTACACCGGATTAACCGATTCCGTTGCCCTCATTCAGAACCCTCCAAAAATTTTTGTTGCTTCTCCTGATAGTACAATCAAAATGAAATACTTCCACATAGATTCGACAAAGAACTTTCTAATGGGACAATCAGTCCTTGTTAAAGGCGTCGTATCAGGCGTAATAGGAGATAGAACATACATACAGGATTCAACGGGCGGGTTAATCGTTTACCGAGGACCGAGTGTTGCGGAAAATACAATAGTTAAGTTGCAGGGACAGTTTAGCGAATACAGAAATTCCTCTCAGCTATATTCGGCTCAGCTGATCAGCTCCTACGGAACCGGACATCTGGATACTACAACAATTACTTTGCCCCCAACCGAAAATAATGAAGGCATGCTTGTAAAAGTAGAAAATCTATTACCACCCTCCGGCGTTACTCACTTCATACCCGATAGCTCTTTAGTTTTTACTGATTCTCTCAATCACCAGTATAGGATCAATGTATCGTCAACCAGTGATTTGGCATATAAACCAATACCACAGGGTGAAATGGACATTGTGGGATGCGTGTATCAATTTGACTCATATTACAACATCCAGCCGAGACGAACCAGAGACATCACCGCAAAAGGGAATGGAACTGGCATATTTACTTTAAATCCCCCATATACCTATTACGGTCAGAAAAAAGACATAGACCTTTTGATATCCTCTCCCTTCGCTTACATTAGCAGCCTTGAAATCCAATTTACCGGTGCATCCATTGATACTTTCTACCTTATAGGTTCAGGTTTCGTAGCCCCCGTCATTGATTCTTTCTATAAAGACTCAATGACCACTTACCTGAAAATCTCCGGTGGCATTGAATTAACATCGGATACTATAAGGTTTACAGGCTTCAAGCCCGCTGATAGCATTGAATCGATTGCCTTTTCCATTAAAACCTCCGTTGATTCAGGGGGTTACCTTGCACCCGTTTTAAATCAACCAGTACTTTACGTGGCTACCCCCATTGGTTATGTAAGGCAAAACGGAGAGGACGGCTACACTCCCGCATTTTTAAATCAAAACTTTAATGTGGTTGGCATCGTAACTGCGCCTCCGCGTATTTTTTCAACATCCAGAACATCAATGTACATACAGGATGAAACCGGTGGAATTAACGTTTACTACTCAGGAGGGTTCATTGACTTCAATGTCGGTGAACTTGTTAGAGTAAAAGGAACTATTTTGCAGTACAATGGCCTTACGGAAATCTCTCCGGCTCTTTCCACTGACCTCGTAAGACTGGGAAGCGGATACGATGTAGAACCGTTAAAACTGGCTGAAGGAAGAAGTCTAAACGAGAGCTTAGAGGGAATGCTAATCACAGTGGAAGGAACAATAGCCAACAAACCCTACGCCTCAGGATCAGGAATGGCCTTTACCCTCTACAACGGGATGCCCCCCATAGACATATACGTATACAATACAACAGGAATTGATCTCAGCTCTGTCACCCCCGGTTCTGTTTACCGGATAGCGGGAATTGTTGGGCAATACGACGCGACAACTCCGTATAGTTCCGGCTATCAACTCTTACCAAGATTTCAAGAAGATATAGAGTTACTAACTCCTGCAGAATCATTCCCCGATGTTGCAATTAGCGCCACCCCAAAGATTTTTTCACCATACCTTGGCGAGGCCCTAACTATTGAGGTTTCTGTTCCCTTGGGGACACTATATAACTTAAAAATCTACAATTCCGCTGGAAGATTGGTAAAAACACTGGCATCTGCTAAAAATACACCACAAGTCTTCCAATGGAGAGGGGTTGATGAAAGGGAAAACATAATGCCTCCCGGCCTTTACATACTCCTCCTTGAATACACCAAACCTGATGGAACTAACGGAAAAATACAAAAGGCGATCGTTCTCTCAAGGCCTAAATAAAGTTCTTTTCAAAATAATAGGCGAAATTGAAAATCAAAGGTTCTGAAAGCACCTGCCCCTCTACCTGAAATCCGAGGGGCAGGTTATTTTTCGTCCTTCCATAAGGTATAGCCATTGAAGGTATACCAGCCAAATTAGCATGTATGGAAAATAGATCAAGGTAATAGAGGTCAACCGGGTCCTTTTCTTCATCCACTCTCGGGGCAGGAAATGGAGCGACAGGTAAAAGAATCAAATCGACTTTTCTAAACGCCTCATCAAGATCGTTCTTAATTAATCTTCTGACTTTTAACGCTTTTAAATAGTAGGCATCATAGTATCCATGGGAAAGAGCAAAGGTTCCAATCGCAATCCTTCTTTTTACCTCTTCTCCAAACCCCTCGCTTCTTGTTATACTGTACATCTCATCCAGATTCCCTTCCTTCTTCCTAAATCCATAGCGAATTCCGTCAAACCTTGATAAATTAGAGGAAGCCTCGCTGTTTGCAATAATCTGATATACCTCTACGGAGTATTTTATGTGGGGTAAAGAAACTTCCTCAATTTTAAATCCAGCCTTAGAAAGCAATTCCAGCAAACTGAAAAAATTTTCTCTGACCTCTTCATCCATTTGAGCACGTTTAACAAGGTCAGGATATCCCAAAGTTATCTCTTTCGGATCAATTTCCCTGAGGAGTGTATTCAACTGCGGAGCTTCTACATTTAGTGAAGTAGAATCCTTATCATCAAAGCCCGCTATAGAAACATAAGTTCTGGCAAGGTCTTCCACATTTCTGGCAATGGGACCTATCTGGTCAAGGGAAGACGCAAAGGCAACAAGACCATACCGAGATACAGTCCCATAAGTAGGTTTTAATCCAAAAACACCACAAAAAGATGCAGGAAGCCTAATCGAACCCCCAGTATCAGATCCGAGAGAAACCACAACTTCACCAGCAGAAACGCTGGCAGCAGAACCACTGGATGAACCACCAGCAAGATATTCAGGATTTACTGGATTCCTTACTGGACCATAGAAAGAATAGGTACCAAGGGCACCCATAGCAAATTCATCCATGTTAAGCTTTCCCATAATGATTGCACCGGCCTCAAGTAAACGATCTACAACGGTAGCATTGTAGAGAGAGATATATCCGGAAAGAATTCTTGATGCGCAAGTGGTTCCAAAACCCTTAAAATTAATATTATCTTTTATGCCCACGGGAATGCCAAAAAGGAGTGGCAATGTGCCTTGCTCTCTATACTTCGGTAATTCCTCCTCCAGCTCTCTTGCCCTGCGGAGTGCGTAGTCATCTAAAATACTAATAAAAGTATTTAAAGTACGCTGATTATTGTTAATGAGTTTAAGATGCTCATTTACAACATCAACGGGACTCAGCTCACCAGATAGGAACTTCTTATGTAATTCCAATACAGAAGGAAAATGCAGCGACATGTTATAATTTTAATCGAATACCCATCGCTGTTCAAACAAGCAAAATTGTCACTTAAAACCGAACACAAAGAGAAGAGCCGATCTGCCTTTATTTTTCAATAAAATCTACAAATAAGTAAATGAAATAGTCACTTAAAAAACTAAAAGCAAAATTCTTTAAACCTCACCACTCGATTATTTTGTTAGAAATCTGTGAAAATTTGAACAAGTTAAGAATCTTCGTTATAATTTGTAAACAAACAGGAGGTTTCTTCATGAAAGGGTATGCGGGGAAAATTCTGAGAATAAATCTCACTACAAAAGAGATAAAAACTGAACCCCTGAAAGAAGAGTTTGCAAGGAAATACATTGGCGGAGTAGGGTTCGGTGCAAAAATACTTTATGATGAAGTTCCCGCAAAAGCAGATCCCCTTGGTCCAGATAACAAACTCATTATAACCCCGGGAAACCTTGTAGCCACTGGCCTTCCAACTATGTCAAAAACTGCCCTGAATTTCAAATCACCTTTAACCGGTGGTTATGGTAGAGCCATGGTAGGTGCATATCTGGGCGAAGAACTCAAAAAAGCAGGCTACGACTGCCTTATTATTGAAGGTACTTCAGACAAACCTGTTTACATTTTAATTGAGGACGACAAAGTAGAAATTAAGGATGCCAGTGATTTGTGGGGGACTCTGACCAGTGAGGCTCATAAAAAGCTGCAGGAAAGGCATGGAAAGGTGCGGACCGGTATTATCGGACCTGCAGGTGAAAAGCTCTCCAAAATCTCTGAAGTAGATTTTGAAGAAAGGCAGGCAGCCCGTGCAGGTGTTGGTGCTGTAATGGGCTCAAAGAAGCTGAAGGCCATTGCTGTAAAAGGCACTAAGGAAATCGAATACTACGACAAAAACATGCTAAAAGAGCTAATCCTGAAATGGGGTAAAATAATCAAAGAGCATCCTGCTACTGAAGCCGACATGAAGTATGGAAGCGGTGAGTTCTACGAGTGGGTCAACAAAGAAAGAGGAACATTCCCATCTCTAAACTGGAGATACGGCTATATGCCTGTTTACGACCAGCTAAAGGAAGGCGAAAAGTCTCACCTTGACCCGTATTACTGGGCCCCAAAATACACAGTTAAAAACAGGCCCTGTCCACACTGCACCAAACCCTGTGGAAGATACATAAAGATAACCGACGGAAAATATGCAGGCACAGAGGTAGAAGGAGTTGAATATGAGGTACTCTACTCCCTTGGTGGGGTCTTGGGCATAGATGATATTGGTGCTGTCGCAAAAATGAACAAGCTCTGCGACGATTACGGGCTTGATGCCATTTCCGCCGGTGTCACACTGGCCTGGGCAATGGAATGCTATGAACTCGGCCTTTTGACAAAGGAAGATACCGACGGACTGGATTTGAAGTTTGGTAATGACGAAGCAGCAGTTAAGGCTATTGAAATGATGGGAAAAAAGGAAGGAAAACTCGGCGAGCTGCTCTTTAACGGTTCGAAGGAAGCAGCTGAAAAACTTGGAAAGGATTCTTGGAAATATGCGGTCCATATAAAAGGACTTGAATTACCAGCTTATGATATAAGGGGATTAAAGGGTGTTGCGCTTGCCTTTGCAGTATCAACAAGGGGCGGTTGCCATTTAACGGGTGGCGCTTACGGAATTGAACTTACCGGAAAATGGTGGAAGATGTCAAATGTTGACAGAACCAAAGGTGAGTGGAAAGGTTTTGAAATAAAAACCTTAGAAGATCTGATGACCATTTATGACGCCACAGGTGCCTGCAAATTCTCAAGACATATGTTCTTCATTGAGGGCTTCCCCGAGATGTTTAAGGCCGTAACAGGTTGGGATATAAGTGAAGAAGAACTCTGGGTTGCTGGTGAAAGGATTTACAATATAACAAAAATGTTCAATGTGAGAGAGGGATTTTCAAGGAAGGACGATCATCTTCCATGGAAGGTCATGAATGCTCCAATTCCTGCCGGTCCTTCAAAAGGGCTTTATGTGTCTGAGGAAGAATTTAACAGAATGCTCGACGAATACTACATTGCAAGAGGATGGTCCAAAGAGGGAATTCCTACAAAAGCGAAGCTCTCTCAACTTGGTCTTCAAGATCTCGCTGAAGAACCCTTTGCAGCGGGAATATAATTTAGAATTTAGGGGGGCCTTAAAAGGCCCCCTAAAAATATGATTTCAATTTTTATAGGAAATCTTTCAAGTTGTCCATCTCTTCTTTTGTCATATAACCACAAAAAAGAGTATTTCATAAAATCTTCCATTAAATACTCGCATCAGGAAAATATAATTCTTCTCATTGATTCCCTTTTAAAATTAAAAAAGGCGACCCCTGAGGATATTGAAGAACTTATTATTTACGAAGGGCCTGGATTATTTACAAGTCTGAGGATTGGGTACGCAGTGGCAAAGGCCTTCTATCTTAAAAAACCAAACTACAAACTTTACACCATAAAATCCCTCGATGCCCTTGCTATTACAAAAGGTCCAGACAAAGGGCATTACATTCCCTGTCTTCCTGCTCAAAAAGGGGAAGTCTTTTACGCGCTGTATGAATCAAAAAAAAGAATTTCAGAAATTGGCATTGAAAAAATTGAGAATCTGAAGGCTAACTATCCCGATTACGAAATTGGGTACTTTCCTGAATTTCCTGATGCGGACGCGCTTTACGAAGCTTTCATAGAGTTAAAGGATCAGTTAAAACCTGTTAAGCCTGTGGAAGCGGAGCCTTTTTACGTAAGGCTACCGGATGCATATTCAAAAATCAGGAGGAATAATCAATGATTTTTATACCCTTTGGTATCATTCTGCTTTTAATAATTCTATTTTTCACAGGTATTTTCCTAACTTTATGGATGCTGGGCTTAATTCCTTTCGCTTTTGCAAAACTGGGAATTAGTCCTCAAACTGCCATTTTCCTTTACCTCTTTACCTTAATTGGAAGCTTCATTAATATACCATTAGCAAAACAAACATCCTATACCCTGAGGAGAAACTACTGGTTTGTTATCCCTGAAGTTCAAGAAACCATAGTTGGTATTAATGTGGGTGGTGCTATAATACCAGTAATAGTTTCTCTTTACCTCCTCACTAAAATCAATCCCATTCAATGCATAATCCCTGTAATCATTATGGCGTTCATCTGTAAATCCCTGACAAGAGTTATTCCCGGAAGAGGATTCGTAATGCCTGCATTTATACCACCAATTGTGGCAATCCTGTTATCTTATACCTTTTATCCCGAGAATCCAGCAGCCTGCGCCTATGTCACCGGCACTCTTGGTACCCTTATAGGAGCAGACTTGATGAATTTACATAAGATTAAAAATTTGCACAGTACATTAGTAAGTATTGGCGGTGCCGGAGTCTTCGACGGAATATTTCTAACAGGGATTCTTTCCGCTCTTCTGGTGTAATTACCTTATTTTTATAATTTTCCCCAAGACCGTTCCCTTTTCATCCCTGACGAAATAGACGCCGGGGCGAACCGTTTTCCCCTGAGAGTCTCTACCGTCCCAGTACCTTTCTTCCCCTACCCTTTTTATCTCCCTTCCATTCACATCAAATATCACCAGATTAGCCCTTGAAAACCTAACCAAACTTGTGAAGGGATTCGGTGAAGCAATAATATCTCTCCTTGAACTGAATTCGGGGATACCCAAGTACCCCCCGCCTCCGTAAAATGAACCTTGAACCAGTCCCAGTACAACCTCGCAATCTCTGAATTCCTAATTATTACCAAGTTCTCATCATTATAACCCGTTCCATTGTTTGACCAGTTCATTGAACCCGTTATCACATAGGTCGTATCAATAATCATGACCTTAGCATGCAAAAGATTGTAAGGCGAAGAAACATTTGCCCAGTAGACATCAAGTCCAGCTCTCTGAAGGCTATCAAATACCGGACTTAAACTCACATTATCTTCATGAACCCCACGGACTGAAATCCCACGGCTGTGAAGGGAAATCAGGGTATCTCTTAAATCTCCCCTGGTAAAGCTATAAATGAGATAGGAAATTGAAGATCTTGCCCTTGAAGCAAAACTGCAAACATATTGAATGGGATCATCCTGAGGCGAGAAATAAACCCAAACCGTGTCATTCCCTGAGACAAAGCAATGTTCTGTAAGCACGTCACTCTTTCTTGTCCCGGTTCGAGAAGCGAGGGTGTCGGGTTCTTCCGCTGAACTCCCCCACATCTGATTAAACTCCTGAGTGTATGCTTCAGCTACCTCCGCGCTCTTGATTATCAAAACATTATCTACGTGTAAATAATCTCCTGCGTTGAAGCTTCCCGTCCATACGAAATCATTGGAGGGATCATTATCTCCAAAATCTCTCACAATAAACTTATTGTGCATAATGTGATCTGTCGAATTGTCACCTACTCCTTCGTGAATAACCGGGATTCCGTTATCCTTCAACCTCTTGATTTCTTCTCTATCGTAATAGCTTGTATCTGTTATTATTCTGATTCTTACCCCGCGCCCTTTCGCTGCTATGAGTGAATCTACAATCACATTATTAAAGATCTCATAATAGCAGCAATCAAGAGAGTAGGTAGCGTTGTGTATAAACTCGCCCAGTTTGCCAAAAAGATCATTGTTTTCAAAATATACTGTGAAGGAAAATCCACCCACCTGAAATCCGAAGGTGTCGGAGTAAACCGTATGATACTGATCACTGGCTACGAGATAATACCTTACAAGGCTTCCATTGGGTTGGCCAGAAATCGTAAAGTAATAAGTTGAATTTTGCCCAGAGTCCGGGGCAATGATTTGAAATGCGCCGAAATTAACACTGCAGTGGAGTTCGCATGACTGCAGATCCCCATCAGGGTCATTAACCTGTGCAATAACGTTAAAAGGTTGATCAGGGTCAGGGTATTCCGGACTTCTCGCTATCGAAGCAAAGCTGGGAGGTGAACCCTGAGGGGGAGAATCCGTTCGGTAAAAAGATGCCTTATCTGCATAGCCCCCTAAGGCGCCATTGGCATAGCACCTGATCCTGAGACGGGCATAACCGGCACTGTCCGGAGCAGTATAAACAATGGAATCAACAACCCATAAATTTAAAACATCTGCATATTTAACTTCTGTTGATGATATAAATGAATCACTCGATGTATACCAGCTAATTAGAAAGCCAATTCCACTATATCCAGTCCCAGCCACAGCATAAAGGGCTACTTTAAATGTGTAAGAAACACCTGGAGTAACAGGGACATCTTGATATATACCGGCGTTAGTAGTCCCTGTCGCTTCCAAACCCACGCTGTAATTTCCATCGTACACCGGTGTGGTTGTTTGAGTTATATTAACTCCGCTTTCCTTAAGCCAGCCTGTTGGTAACCCTCCACTCCAATCCTCAAAACTTCCATTAGTTATAAGTTCCTGTGCATAGGAGAAAGGGACAAAAGCCAAAAAACTCAATACTGTGAATAATTTAATAATTTTGTGGAATCTTTTCATAACACGAATATTTTAACAGGTGCGAAAAAAATTTCCAAGCTAATGCCTGAATCGCCTTATTCCAGTGAAAACAAGGTTGATTCCCAGTTCCTTTGCTTTATCAATTACTTCTTGGTCTCTTTTAGAGCCTCCCGGCTCAACGACAAGCATGATCCCATGGCTGTGAGCAAGCTCTATACTATCACTGAAAGGGAAAAATCCATCAGAAATAAGGATTGAATCCTTTGCCCTTTCTCCCGCCTTTCTAAGAGCAATTCGCATAGCCTCCACCCTGCTCGTTTGACCACCACCGATTCCCACGGTCATTCCATCTTTAACGAGGACTATGGCATTAGACTTTACATGTTTAACAACTTTATCACCGAAATAAACGTCCTTAAACCAGCTTTCATCAAACTCCCCTGCCACTACCTTCAAATCCTCTCTTTTTAATTCCCTCGTGTCTTTCTTTTGAACGAGTAAATCCCGATCCACGAATCGGTATTCCAAGGGAAAGTGGCCTCCTTCCTTCACCCTTACAACTCTTCTTTTCTTCTTTTTCCTAAGAATTTCAATAGCTTCCTTCTCGTAGTCGGGTGCCACCAGAACTTCAAAAAAGAAGTCATTTAGCAAACTGGCAAGTTTTTCATCTATTAAACCGTTGAAGGCAACAATTCCGCCATAGGCAGATTCTTCGTCTGATTTCAAAGCCTTCCAGAAAGCCTCTTCCAGATTTTCTCCAATTCCCACACCACAGGGGACATTATGCTTGATTATAGCACAGGCTGGATCTTTAAACTCATCTGCTACCTGCCACGCGGAGTAAAGGTCGAGAATGTTATTATATGAAAGCTCTATGCCCCAGAGAAGTTCAATCCTCTTTAAAAAAGTATCTTTAAAGGTAGAATTGTAAAAAACCGCTCCCTCTTGGTGTGGATTTTCACCGTATCTTAAGTCAAAGGCCTTATAAAAAGCTCCAGCAATAAAGACATCATCCATTTCAAATCTCTTCGAGAGCTCGCTGTAAATCTCACTATCATACTCAATCACCTTTCTAAATCCTTTGAGGGCAAGATTTTTTCTATCATCAATAGACAAACTGCCATTTTTAATTTTCTCTGAAACCCATTTATAATCTGAAGGGTCGCAAACAAGGGTGACCCATAAGTAATTCTTTGAAGCAGCTCTTATAAGTGAAACTCCTCCGATGTCAATGAATTCAAGAAGGGCTTCAAGGTCAAGATTTAACTTTTCACTAAAAGGATACAGATTGACAACAACAAAATCTATAAGGGGAAAGTTATGTCTTTCAAGGAATTGTAAATCCTCGCTATTATTTCTTCGAGCAAGGATACCACCAAAGATTCCAGGGTGAAGGGTTTTAACTCTTCCTCCCGGGGATTCTTGAAAGCCCGTTATTTCCTCAACACTGGTAACATCAAATCCCTTGCCCTTCAGGTATTTAAGGGTTCCTCCCGTTGAAAGAATGCCGTAGCCCGCTTCCTTCAAGGCATGTACGAGTTCCTCTACGCCCTCCTTATAATAAACACTGACAAGCGCGAAAGGTTTCATATCAATCTCCCAGCAGCAATTTTTTGATCACATATGGATAGGTTTTGTGTTCTAATCTGTGGATTCTACGCTCAACGCCTCCAAGGGTCTCACCATCCCTCACCTTAATACAGGCCTGTTCAATAATTGGTCCAGAATCAACACCTTCATCTACATAGTGAATAGTTATTCCCACAACTCTACACCCTGCCTTGTAAGCCCTTTCTATAGCATTTAAACCGGGAAAAGCTGGCAAAATAGCAGGATGTATATTCACAATTTTCCATCTAAAACGCTCAACGATAAAGGAGGGAAGAATTCTCATATACCCTGCAAGGACAATAAGGTCGGGGTTTAACTCTTCAAGTTTTTTCAGCAGAGCCTCATTATAAGCCCTCTTACTTTCAAAACTCTTGTAATCCAGAATAACATAAGGAACCTTAAGCCTATGCGCCCTTTTTATCGCACGGGCGGAAGGGTTATCGGTAATCATAGAGACACACTCAATGGACCAACCATGTTTCCTTATAGCCTTTATAATGGCTTCAAAATTACTCCCGTTTCCAGAGGCAAGGACAACAATTCTCTTCATACTTGAAGATCAACCCGTTGAAGCTGTGCCAAAACATAACTTCTTATTTCATCAACAGTTGGTAATGAGCGTACCACCTTTCCATTTTCCAGATACTGTATCAGCGTAAGCTCCATATTCTCACCACAAGAGGAACAACTAACAGAGTCAACACTATTAGAAGTAACCTTGAGAGTTTGACAATGACTGCATTTCCATACTTTCTTTCTACCACTGAACTTGCCCTTTTTGGCCAGCGGTGCCCCCTCAACTTCCACAATGTCCATTGCAAAATCAATGGTTGGAGCATTGGAAATAGATGTTCCCACGCCAAACCCGAAGGCGCCAGCCTTCTTAAGAGGCGGAATGTCGTCCTCATCAAGTCCTCCCGAAACGTAAATCCTCACGTTCTCAAACCCCCTCAAATCCAGCTCCCATCTGACTTCCCTTACAATTCGCTCCATATTACCCCTTCGGGATGCTGGAGTATCAAGTCTAACACCAAGGAGATCTTTTATTCTGGAAGCTGCTTCCAATGCGGCAAATTTTTCATCACCAAAAGTATCAATAAGGGCAATTCTTGGAATGTCCTGAGGAATCACATCATCATAAGCCTTCCAAGCTTCTTCTTCACCCATAACCAACATTAAAGCGTGGGGCATGGTACCTGTTGGTCTCTTACCTATAGCCTCAGCTCCTAATATAGAAGAAACACCGTCACAACCGCCGATATAGGCATTTCTATCAATAAAAGGAGCAAGGGCTGGATGCATTCTCCTAACTCCAAAAGACAATACAATCGAGTCACCAGCAGCCTTTTTTATTCTCGCAGATTTCGTAGCTACACCGGACGCCTGACATATAAAACCAAGAACAGGAGTTTCAAATTCAGAAAAAGAAGAATATTCACCTTCGATAACCATTACCGGCACGGGGATTCCTTCAAAATCCCTTGGACTAAATAATGTTCCTTCTGGTATTGAATACAGGTTTACCGGAATTCCTTCAAGTAGCTTCACAACATATTCCAATCCTGCAAAAACGGCCCACTGATATCCGTCAGGTAAAGACCCTACGGTAAACTCGGCCACCACTGATTTCTTTACGTTTTTGTGCCGCAAGATTTCCACAGTCCGCTTAAAATATACGTCAGTAGTTAACCCCTTTCTAATCTCGTCTTCCGAAGCGGTATGAAAAGGGTTCATATTACATTTCTCCTTTCAGTCTAGCAAATACAATTCGACCAGTCTCTGTCTGCAAAACAGAGTGGACCACGACTTCAATCTCCTGACCTATATAAGAATTGGCTCCATCAACAACCACCATAGTTCCATCCACAAGATACCCAACTCCCTGCTTCTTGTCCTTTTCCTTACCTTCACGAACTATTTTGATCTTTATTAAATCCCCTGAATTTAATGGCAACTTTAACCTCTCCGTAAGTTCATTAACGTTTAAAACAAAAACACCCTGATGTTCTGCAATTTTTTTCAGATTATAGTCAGTAGTAATAAGCTTGGCTCCAGTTTTTCTTGCGAGTTCAATGAGTTTTTCATCTACATCGTGCTTACCTACTATATCCTCACGAACAATCAATAATTTATCTTTCAGCAATTCTTTTAACTTATCCAGCATCTCCATGCCCCGCCTTCCCTTCTCTCTCTTATCAGGATCCTTAGAATCTGCGATACTTTGAAGTTCCTTTAACACAAAGGCAGGTATTGCAAGATTACCCTCAAGAAATCCAAGTTCCACCATATCCACAATCCTTCCATCAATTAGCGCACTTGTATCAATAAGTTTCGTGCTTTTTCTTATCTCACCCCTGGTTTTTTCTTTGGTTTTGATAAGTTCGTCTTTTCTGGACAGAACATAAGCCACAAAAAGGTATATTGCTGCAGTATTTGTAATAAGAAATATCCATCCTCTGGTCTCAGGTCCTCTAAAAGCAGGAAATTGAATAATTAAAAAGCCGATAAAAGTCCCAAAAAGTGAACCTGCGATAATCGTTGCAAGAAATACTGCAACCTCTCTAAACGTCCTGCGATAAAGAAGCTTTTCAAGTGCAATAACAGAGTAGGAAATGAGAAAGGCAATGGCTATTGTCCAATAAGGAGACAGCAGATGAACTCTTATGCCCACAAAACTGATGAGACCAAACAACAAAATAAATACGATAATACGCCGAACATTTATCCAAGACATAGCCTAACAACCTCCTCAACACTTTTAAATTCTAATGGTGAAAACACGTTTATAAAACCAAGCCTTCTGGCTTCTTCAATTCTTTTTTGAAGGTTTACAACCCTACGCACCTCTCCACCAAGTCCAACTTCCCCAATAAAAACGGCATTTTCAGGCAAAGCCCTCTTTTTATAAGAAGATATGACAGAAGCCACCACTGCAAGGTCAGCGGAGGAATCGCCAACCTTTATTCCTCCTGTCACATTCAAAAATATGTCCATACTCCTCAAGCTTACCCCAGCAAACCTTTCAACAACCGCAAGAAGCATGTAAAGTCTTTTGGTATCAAAACCCGTAGTTACCCTTTGGGGAGAAGGGAAAAAAGTTGGGAGTACAAGAGATTGAATTTCCACAAGTATTGGCCTTTTCCCTTCCATAAGGACAGTGTAAGCAATTCCTTCCTTCCTCACATGGTCCTTTGAAATAAATAGTGTAGCTGCATCACTCACCTCTTTTAAACCGCTGGAAGTCATTTCAAATATACCTATTTCATCAGAACTACCATACCTGTTTTTTGTGCATCTCAAAATTCTTAAATCCGAGCCCTTCTCGCCTTCAAGATATAACACAACATCCACCATGTGCTCCAATGTTTTCGGACCCGCAAGTGTGCCATCCTTGGTTACATGGCCAACGATAATGGTACTCATAAGCCTTTCCTTCGTAAGCCGAAGAAGTTCTGCTCCACACTCCCTTACTTGGGTTACGCTTCCCACAACTTGTTCTATCTCAGGCATAAAAATTGTCTGAACAGAATCAATGATAAGCAAAAAAGGTTCAATTTTTTCGACAACCGCCATTATTTCGGAGATGTCTTGTTCACCTATTATGTACAGAAGATCACTAAAAATACCAAGACGAGACGCCCTACCTTTTACCTGTTCAGGGGATTCCTCGCCTGAAACATATAGTACTTTCAGCCCCCTGTCAGTTATAGCCTTCGCTATCTGTAGTAAAAGAGTTGACTTACCGATGCCGGGTTCACCTCCCAGCAATATCAGACTTGAAGGGGTAATTCCTTCCTCCACAACCCTATCAAATTCATAGATGCCCGTAGGAACCTTAGCATACTCCTTAGTCTCTATTTCGCTGATTCTCATTACCTTATGTGCACCAGATTTTCCACCTGGATACAAAGGCTGGTCTCTAAACTCCTTAAATGTATTCCATTCACCGCAATTTGGACACCTGCCAAGCCATTTCACACTCTCATACCCACAGTTAGAGCAAACAAAATAGGACTTTGCTTTTTGTGGTTTAGCCATTTCAGAATAGTTTAAGTCTGGCTTTTATTTCAATACCCTTCTTAAGTTCCTGTGAAATTATTTGCATAATCTCAAAAGCGGAATCAATTTTACTGTAAAGGGAATCATCCGATAATATGGGATTCCTTCTCAAAGCTTTCATCGTTGAATCAGCTTCGATCAGCACTGCATCAAGCCTCTTCAAAACCGTCGTGATGTTATCATTCTGCTGAGAGATTGCAACAAATGCGGTGTCCTTCAATCCCCTTATCATCTCATCAACCTCAGCAAGAGTTCGGTCTAAACGCATAGCTAAAGGTTTCATCTCCCTAAAAGTGTTTTCCATTTCAGCTAAAAAGCTTACAAGGGTATCGGAAAGATTCAAAAATTCCCTCACAAGGTCATCGAAACTCTTCATCTTTAACCCCTGAAATCGGTATCTTTGTTTCAAAGGTTTGCCATCCCCAGGTATCACAAGAAGCCTTACTTGACCCAGAAGTCCGGAGGACTCGAGAATAACCTGAGATCCCTCATTCAATTTATAATTCTCTGTGAAGAAAATTATAACAATCCTGTTCCCTTCAATCCGAACATCGGAAACCTTGCCCATTGGCACACCAAGAACCGTTACCGCATCTCCCTTTCTGATGTTAACCGGGCCATCAAAAATTGCTTCGTAGTAGGTCCTGCTTTTGCGGATATTAAAATCTCGTGTTAGAAACAGTCCTCCAATCAGAAGAAAAAGGAGAAAGGCAATAGTTAATCCAACTTTTTCTTCGAGGGTCATCTTAAATACTATTTCCCTTTTAACTTTTCCCAATCTTTAAGAAACCTCTCAATTCCAATGTCCGTAAGTGGATGATTCACAAGTTGTCTAATAACCTTCGGTGGAATTGTAACAATATGCGCTCCCATAAGTGCAGCTTCAAGGACGTGGAGTGGATGTCTTACAGAAGCTACGATTACTTCGGTTTCAAAGCCATAATTTTCAAATATCTGTAAAATCTGTTCTACGATGTCAAGACCGTAATGGCTTATATCATCAAGTCTCCCCACAAAGGGAGATACATAGGCCGCCCCTGCCTTAGCTGCGAGCAAAGCCTGCACAGGCTGGAAGATTAGGGTCACATTTGTTTTAATCCCTTCCTTAGACAGGGTCTTTACCGCCCTCAAACCATCGACGGTCATGGGTATCTTTATAACAACGTGCTCATCAATTTTTGCAAGTTCTCTTGCCTCCCGTACCATTCCATCGTAATCAGTGGAGACCACCTCTGCAGAAACCGGACCCTTCAAAATCTCACAAATTCTCTTAATTACTTTGACCGGGTCCCCCCCTTCCTGAGAAAGGAGCGTAGGGTTTGTGGTTGCACCTTCAATGATCCCCCACTGAGCAAGTTCCTCAATTTCTCTTATGTTTGCAGTATCCACAAAGATCTTCATTACAGTCCTCCTTTTAATATTTGACTTCCAAAAGAGTTAATCCCTTTGCAGGAGCCACAATAACCTTTTTTTCTTTACCACGCAAAAATTCTTCAAAAAACTTACAATTACTAAACTTTTTGTACGAATAAACCATTGAACCCACAAGGGCCCTTACCAGCCGGTAAAGGAAATGGCTTCCCTCTACATAAAAAACCATCTCATCTTTTTCCCTTTTCCAATACGCATCGTAAAACCTAACCTTTTTAACCTCCTTTTCTTTAACCATTTCAAGGAAGGAGAAATCTACTTCACCTCTTATTAACTTTGCACACTGTGAAAGGACCACTTCATCCAAATGGTATGGCAACTCCCATACGTATCTTGATCTGAGAGGCGAACGTTTGCCATCCAATATCCTGTATCTATAAATCTTTGCCTTCGCAGAAAACCTTGCGTGGAAATCATCGGATGCAAACTCAAGAGATTTTACATAGACATCCGGAGGCAAAATCGCATTCAGAGCCCTTTTTAGTTTGGGAAGTTCAACCTCCAAATCTTGTTGAATATGCAAACTGAAAACTTGATTTTCCGCATGAACTCCTGCGTCTGTTCTGGAAGCTCCAATTAGCCTGAAGTCAACGCCCTTAAAAAGAGTCTCCAGCGCCTCTTTTAGCACGCCCTGAACCGTTCTCTGGTCTTTCTGGATTTGCCATCCGTAAAAGTCAGTTCCATCGTATTCCACTATACCTTTTATAACCATTCACTACTTTTCCTCTGGGGTAAAACCCATCTTCCTCTGCTCCATTCCAAAGAGTTTAACTTCTCCAAATTTTGCCTCGTACTGTTTGATGTTGTCTTCCAGAGCCTTCAACAACAATTTTGCATGCTGTGGGGTCATCAAAACCCTCGACTGGACCTTGGCCTTCGGCAGCCCCGGGAGGATTTTGGCAAAGTCAATAACAAATTCGCTGGGTGAGAAGGAAATCATCACCATATTAGAGTAAACGCCCTGGGCAACGCTTTCATCCAACTCTATTTCAAAAGGTTTTTGAATATCCATATAACCTCCTGTACTGCTTTAATTTTACATGATTTTTTCAAGTCTTTCAAAAGACCTGTAAAATTTTTATATGCAGGAAAATTACTATACGAAGATAGGCCTTGAAATCCACATTCAATTAAAAACTAAAACAAAGCTTTTCTGTGGGTGCAAAAATGAGTACGGTGTAATCCCCAACACCAACGTTTGCCCCGTTTGTCTCGGATACCCCGGCGTACTACCCGTATTAAACGAAGAAGCGGTGAGGATGGCTCTCAAAGTCGCCCTCGCACTCAACGCAAAAATCAATAAGCATTCGAGATTTTACAGAAAAAACTACTTCTACCCCGATCTTCCTAAAGGATATCAAATTACCCAGTACAGTGAATCCATTGCAGTAGAAGCCTACCTTGATATCAATGTAAACGATGAAATAAAAAGGATTGAAATTGAACGGATGAACATAGAAGAAGAGGCTGCAAGGTCCATTCATACTCCTCAGGGTGAAGTGTTACTTGATTTTAACCGAAGTGGAATTCCTCTGCTGGAAGTCGTTACAAAGCCATGCATCTCTTCCCCTCTTGAAGCTAAACTTTTCCTTGAAAAATTCCGCGATTACCTCAGATATTTAAAAATCTCTGACTGTGATATGGAAAAAGGTGAACTCCGTGTCGATGCAAATATCTCCCTTTCCCAGAATCCAGAGATTTACGGCACCAAGGTGGAGCTGAAAAACCTCAACTCTTTTAAAGCAGTTTATGAGGCACTCAATTATGAAAGGGAAAGACAAGAAAAACTTTTAAGGGAAGGGAGGAAAATTCACCAGGAAACACGAATGTGGGATGAATACTCGGGTGAATCAAGACCTATGAGAACAAAGGAAGAGAGCATGGACTACAGATACTTCCCTGAGCCCGATCTGCCTGTCCTTATTCTTGATGAAAAATTCATAGAAGAAGTTAAAGCCGAAATGCCGGAATTACCCGATAGGAAATACACAAGGTACATTGAAAATTACAAACTCTCACCTGAACAGGCAAAACTGATTGCCTTCGACAGAGAATACTCTGAATTTTTCGACAAGATTGCCAGAGAAGTAAAGGATAAAAAGTTGGTTGCCAACTGGCTTACCGTGATCTTTCCAGCGTACATAGGCAAAACCTGTCAATTTGAAGACCTGGAACCAACTGAATTTATAAGACTGGCTCACTCTTTGGAAATTAAAGAAATAAACAACAATCAAGCAAAAGAAGCTCTTACGAGATTTTTTGAAAAGGGTGTGCCTCTTTCAAAGAGTATTGAAGAATTCGCAGAATCTTCAAAGAAACTAAGCGAAGATGAACTGGAAAGGATAATTGATGAAGTCTTAGAGGAACAAAAAGAATTAGTGGAAAAATATCTTTCGGGCAAAACGGGGGTTTTTCAGGCTATTCTGGGTCAGTGCATGAAAAGGCTAAAAGGAAGCGGAAACCCTATCCACGTAAAGGAAATCCTTGAAAAAAAACTGAAAGGTTAAAAGTAGTTTTAACATAGTTTTTGCTCCACTATCTCGGATCTTTAAAATTCATGACGCCCAAATCTTGTAAGGTTTTAACTTCTAATTGCAACACAAACCTACTCTCTTGACAAAACACCTCATATAGTATACAATTGTATACATCATGGAGACCCTTAACCGAAAAGTTAATGTAATTGCCAGGTTCAACAGCGCAGGTACCGTATACCCCGTCTACATTGAATTTTCAGGAAACCTAATCAAACTTAAAAAACCCGATGCTACATGGAAAGAGAGAGTTGGACGCAATCTCATCACCAGATTTTCTTCATCAGACGGCATAAACAGGTACATTCTTGCCCTTGACCACGAAACCCTTGAATGGAAGCTGGAGGGAATAATCCATGAGTAGAAAATTTCTCCTTGTAGATATGGACGCCTTCTTTGTATCCTGCGAAGTCGCTGCGCGCCCCGAACTTAAAGGAAAACCCGTAGGTGTTGTAACCGGTGCCCAGAGACACGGTGTGGTTGCTTCAGTATCCTACGAAGCGAGAAAATATGGAGTCAAAGCGGGGATGCCTACCTACAAGGCAAAGGATCTTTGTCCTTCCATAGTGTTAATACCTGCCGACATAGTAAAATATGCCTACATCTCTGAATCCATAATGGATTACCTAAAATTAAACTTTCCAAAGGTGGAGGTTTTCTCTGTAGACGAAGCCTTTATAGACGTAACAGGCATCCCAGAGCCTATAGAGGTGGCTAAGAAAATTAAGAAATATATAAAAGAACATTTCCAGGTTCCACTAACCGTTGGAATCGGGCCATCACGGGTTATAGCTAAAATGGCCTGCGAGTTATCAAAACCTGATGGGCTGATGGAATTAAAGGAAGAAGAAATTCTTGAGAAACTCGGCGAATTAGACGTTGAGAAAATACCAGGTATTGGTGAAAGAAGCGCGGAAGCCCTGAGGTCCATCGGAATAAGAACAGTAAGAGACCTGTGGGTAACCGACGAGGAGGTTCTGGTAAGAAAATTCGGCATAAGGGGAAAGTGGTTCAAAGACATGGCAATGGGAAAGGATGCAGGATATTTTACCCTCGTAGAAAATAGTTTTCAGATGAAAAGTATCGGGCACTCTGAGACCTTCCCAAGAGATGTCGTAAACCCTGATGAAATCCGAGCTTATCTATTATACCTATGTGAAAAAACAGGCAAAAGATTAAGAAAAAATAATCTTATGGGGTACGGAGTCTCAGTATATATGAGATATTCAGATTTTACCGGCAGTGGGATTTCAAAGAAATTCTCACAACCCGTCATTACCAGCACCGAAATTTACCGAAATGCACTCTTTCTCTTAAACAGAATACTTGAAATTAAGCCTGTAAGGCTTATAGGAGTTTCTGTATTCGCCCTTAAGCCTTTGAAACTACAATTTTCGCTTTTTGAAAACAAAGAGAAAGAAATAAGACTTGAATTTTCCATTGACAAAATAAACGATACCTATGGTGACTTCACCGTAAAGCGTGCCCGCCTTGCCAGATTGAAAATCTCTCATGATGTAATTCCACCCAGGGGAATCCCGAGATAAGATTAAATCTCGATCTTTTCAAATTTTGCCAAGAATATACCGAAGTTGGGCCTTTTCATTTCCGTTATTTCAAAATTCATTCCTGTAAAATCTCTAAGATAATAGATAAAATCCTGTATATGCTCGTCAAAACAGCAACTGCATGAGGCGGCAGTACCTGAGAATTCAACGAACAAAGAATCTTTATCCATAGAAAGAATTTTTGCCTCACACTCCGGACTCCGGTTTTCGTTAAACTTCTTAAGCAACTTATCAACAACCTCTTTCAAATCCTCCATATCAAACTACTCCTTTTAGAGTAAAAAGTGCAAGAACACTTAATATATTAATGCCTGAAGTTTGAAAGGTCATTAAAAGTTGCTCCATTTTGCCAGAAAAAAAATGAGAGTTAAAACCTCTCTCACAGACGTTATCCCTCTGCGAAACTTATACACAGTAATTTTTGAAACCTCCTTGACTTATCTAATGTAGTAAAATGTCAAGATTCCCCTGAAACTTCGTGGAAATAATCATCCGCACTGCTTTTTCAAAAGCATGGCTAACTGCGATTCGGGGCTGGTTAATACCTAAGGCCAATTAATACATATTACGTCCAAAATTCGAAAGGCGGGGGCTTCCGCGCGGGAAGCCCCCCACCTTTCGAATTTCCATTTACCTACGATTAAAACTTTATTACCCTGTATTGTTTCCTTGTCCCCTCCGCATCCGCTACGACAAAATAAACTCCGGGTTTCAGGTAACCCAGTGAGAATTCCTTTCTCAACACTCCGCTGACCAATCCACTATAAAGAGTAGACAGTTTTCTTCCATCAACACCGTAAAGAAAAAGATCAACCTTTGTTGGCTTAATAGCAGAAAACTCAATGGGAAGGGTACTAACCGCAGTTGACGGAATTTTTATGTCCAAACTTGTTCTTTCAGAAACCGAAACCACAAGAGGACCGAAATAGGCCTTATCAACAATTATTGAGTCCTCGACCGTACTGTATTTATAAATTCTTAAATCAAACTTAAATCTTACCGCAGTAGAATCAGGCCTCGTTGTTTTTAACGAAACTTCCTGCCAATCAAGAGAATCGGTGGTATAGCTACTTGAGACAGCACTGCCAACAATGTTACCTATTGAGTCCTGCCAGTAGCAATAGAATCTTCCAGAAATGTTAGGTGAATTCTCTTTCACCATAATGCTCAAGAGAAAGGTATCATCCGCAAAAGGCAAGGTATCAATTCCATAAACGATATGATAAAAGCTGGCATCGTAACCAGAGGTATCACCTACTACAGCAAGTTTTGCGCCGAAACCTTCAAATCCTTCCACCTTTTTAATATTCGCTGAAACTCCACCCTGCGTTCCTCTTACGGACAGATGCCAGAACCTTGGCATTGAATCTTGCCCAACAGACGAGGTATCCCACGATTCAAAGTCCGGATTTAGGAGCAAATTAGATACTTGAGCCCCTAAGGGCACCGCACAAACCAGACAAACTAACAAAAACTTTTTCATGAAAACCTCCTCCGTTGAAGAAAATTGTAAAACGTCCCGACAATTTGGTCAATAAAAATGAAAATACTTGAAAATGCGAAAAATTCTTTACACGCCGCTAAAAATAGCATCAACCTTTTGCACGTTTGATAGCACTCCCTGGAAGCTTAGATTTTTATCCTTATATCACACAAGCGGACACATAACTTCTCTTTATACTACTTCTTCAATCTGAGCTTCTTCAGGATTAAATCATTCGGGTTTTTCTGTCTCAATCCTGGAACCTTAAAGTTATCTGACTTTTTAGCAGGAGTTCCCACATAAATATTCACA
>JASEFR010000023.1 GCA_030019025.1 bacterium | reverse complement strand
CCACTGAGAAGTTCAACAAGGAATATTACGTGCTTGTACCTGTTATAAATGAGACCGGCCACAATATTCACAGTATCCTTTATGTTTTTTCAAGACAAAAAGAATTTCAGTTCAGAAGATTTATTGCAATTTTTGGATTTTTTATATATTCATTGTTGTTTTTGGTTACTTTGGTGATAGATAATCTCCTAATGGGGCGATTTGTAAAAAATATTGAGAGATTAAAACAAGTAGCGGAACTGGTGAGAAGTGGCAATTACTCTGTAAGATCATCAATTAAATCTGGTGATGAAATTATGTATCTCTCTGATACAGTAAATTCTATGCTTGAATCAATGACTACCTATATTTATAATTTAAGGGCAATGGTTGAAGAGCTTGAGGCGAGAGATAAGGCTCGGGATGAGATACTGGCCAAAATTTCCCATGAGTTAAGAACACCCCTTACTGCAAGTAAGGGTTATGTTGAACTTCTACTTACTGGAAATATAGGAAATTTGTCGGAGGAGCAGAGAAAGGCCCTTGAAATAATTTCAAGAAATCTAAATAGGTTAGAAGATGAGACGAGAAAGCTTCTACAAAGTTCCAAAGCAGCTATAGAAAATATTCAGATTAAGTTAAGAGTTATTGATGTGAAAAAAGTCTTTGAAGAGATTAAAGAAAATTTTGAAAGTGAAATCCAGAAAAAAAATCTGAGATTGGTTTATAACTTTGAAATAGATAAAGTTTGCGCCGATTTGGAACAGTTTCATTCAATATTAGAGAACCTGATTTCCAATGCTGTAAAATTTACACCGGAAGGCGGATTGATAGAGGTTAGAACTTCTGAGGAGCAAATTGGAGAGAAGAGTTATATTAAAATAAGTCTATTCAATACCAGTCCGAAAATTCCAGAGTCAGAGCTGGAAAAGATCTTTAAACCCTTTTATCAAGTCGATAATGGCACTAAAAGGGAAAAAGGTGGTTTCGGTTTGGGATTATACATAATAAAGAGGGCTGTGGAACTCCATAAAGGATTTGTAAGAGCATTAAATACAGAGAATGGAGTTAAATTTGAGGTCTGCTTACCTTTTTTGGAGGCTTGTAATGAAGAAGATTTTGGTCATTGATGACGAACCTGACATCCTTGAATTGATAAAAGATATTTTGAAAAATAAATACGAAGTTTATCCTTCTGAAAGCGTAAAAGAAGGATTTTCAATACTTGATAAAACCAAAATTGATCTTATAATCCTTGACATTATGATGCCTCAAATGGATGGATGGGACTTCATATGGCTTACAAGGGGCAACGAAAGATACCGTAAAATTCCAATAATCATTGTAACAGCGAGGGCTGATGCCGAAGATAAACTTATAGGCTTAAAGGAAGGTGTAAAAGACTACATTGTAAAGCCTTTTTTGCCAAATGAATTGTTAAGTCGGGTGGATGAAATTTTAGAGGATAAAAATTGATATGGAACCAAGGATAAGTGTTGATCTAAAATTGGAATACCTAAAGCTAAAAAGTGCATTATACGATCATGTGAACGGATTACCTTTAATTGAGTTATTTTATAAAGATGTTGTTAAAATGTTAGAGCGCAGAATTCCCGTCGGCTGTCTTCTTATTACAATAGTAAATGGTGAAGAACTAGAAAAAATAGTAACTTTTGAACATTTAGACCAAATCCTTTATGAATCTTCCTCTAAAATAAAGTTGTCTTTGGGTAAAATTGGGGTCAAAGAGTATATCCTCGCCTCTTTAGCACCTGGGGGAGAGACTTTAGTTCTCGTTTTGTATGACACAAAAGGTAAAATTAAAATAAACAAAGATTTCCTAAAAGATGTAAAAAAATTTTTGGAGGAAGAAATTAAAAGAAGATTAAACAATTATATTGCCAGGGAAAAATTGGCAATTCCAGAACCTTTTGTTGTCATAATAGAGCGAGTATTGGAATCTGCTCCGACTTTAAGAAGTGAAAGGCAAATTGCAAGGGAATTAGACAAAATGATGTTTGAAGCGAGAAAGATGCTGGAAAAAGCAGATTATGATAAAAAGGCTGCTCTTTTAAGGATAATTGAGCAAAAAGATGTTAATTTTGTCTTTCAGCCTATAGTAAATTTAAAGGATAAGCAAATTTACGGTTTTGAAGCTCTTGCGAGATGCTCACTGGGTGAAGGATATAATGAACCCGAGACTCTGTTCACTTTAGCAGAAAGCTTTAACTTGTTAAAAGATTTAGAAAAAACTTGTGCCTTGAACGCCATTGACGTATTTTTCAATTTCTCAAAGAATAGTAAAAAACTTGCCAATAAAAAACTTTTTATTAACCTCTCCCCTCCTTCTTTCACCGTACTTTTAAGTGATGAGTTTCTCGAAAAAATCCATGCCTATGAAGTTCCACCTGATTATATTGTAATTGAATTGACTGAGAAGTTTTTATCTTTAGATTCCGAAGAAAACGAAGCATATTTCGATATTTTAAAGAGAGTTGCGAAGCAAATAGGCTTTGAGATAGCAGTAGATGATGTAGGCACGGGGTATTCAACTCTTGAAAGGGTCGCCTCTTTGAGTCCGCATTACATTAAATATGATAGGGTGTTGTTTAAAAATATTCATAAGGACCCAGTAAAACAGGAGCTACTGAAAACAATTTTCGATTTTTCTAAGAAAATAAACTCTAAATTGATAGTAGAGGGTGTAGAAAATAATAAGGATTACGAGTTTGCTGTAAAACTTGGCATTGAGTTTATGCAGGGCTTCTTGTTTGGCAGACCTTTGAAACTTGGATAAAAAGGAGGTCTCTATGGTTTCAAAACACATTGTCAATTTTTTGATCGTGTTTTTCCTTCCAGCTCTCATAATGTGGACCGTCATTCTAATATCCTATTTAAAGGAGGAGGCAGATGAATAACCTTATAGTATTGATAGTTTTTATTCTTTACCTGATAGTTCTAATCGTAATTGGATACATTGCAGATCTTAAGTTTTCAAAAAAGTTCGAAGATTTCATCACTGCAGGTAAAAGTTTAGGTGCTCTTGTAACTGCAATATCTGCCTCTGCTTCAGCTGAGAGTGCATGGGTTATGCTTGGTCTTTCTGGGTATGGTTATATCCATGGCATGAGGGCTTTCTGGGCTGCTCTTGGTTGTCTCTTTGGTTATTTCTTGAATGCCGTCTTAGTAGTTAAAAAACTTCGCAAGGAATCAGGTGAATTAGGTTCATATACAGTGTCTGATTTTCTTGCAGATAAAGTTGGCGACAAGGGTTTACTTATAAGAGGAATTGCTTCCTTTATTATTATTATCTTCTTTACCTCTTATGTAGTTGCTCAATTTGTAGGTTCTGGAAAAACCATGGATAGTATGGGCATTGCATCCTATAAAACTGGAGTCATTATAGGTGGAGTTATTGTTGGGGCTTACGTTCTTCTTGGTGGTTATGCATCGGTATGTTGGACTGACCTGCTACAGGGACTTCTAATGGGTGCCTTGTTTATAATACTCCCAATATTTGGGGTTATAAAGGCAGGTGGATTTTCAGGGCTGTCGTCAAAACTTTATGGTTCTGGCCTCGGTAATCCATGGATAGATAATACTGGACACTTTGCACTTGGTTTTATCATTGGTGAACTGGGCATTTCACTTGGATACATAGGAATGCCTCATTATGTTGTGAGGTATATTACTGTTAAAAATGTTAAAGAAGCTAAAAAAGCTGCTCTCATTGCAACTACCTGGGGAATTATTACTTTTTTTGGTTCTGTTATGATTGGAATCATAGCAAGAGCTTTAATTCCCAACTTGGGTGATCCTGAACAGGCAATGCCGACTTTCATAAGATTGTATACCCATCCAGTGATTGCTGGCATAGCCCTGTCTGCAATCACTGCAGCTATAATGTCTACGGCTGATTCCCAGCTTATGTACAGTGCAACAGCCTTTGTTAATGATCTTTTAAGGAAGATTTTGGAAAGGCGTGGAGTTAAGATTGAAGATAAAAAGATGGTTATAATCATTAGACTTATTATTGCTGTGATTGCTTTAATCGCGATTGTACTTGCACTTCTTAAAGTTCAGTTTATCTATCGCTATGTTCTTGATTACGCCTGGAGTGCATTGGGTGCGTCTTTTGGACCCGCTATTTTACTGGCGCTTCATTACAAGAAGTTTAATAAATGGGGTGTGGTGGCTTCACTAATTTCCGGTTCACTTTTAACCTATTTATGGAATATCTTAAACCTTTCAAATTACATAAAGGTGTACAATCTGGTACCAATCTTTTTTATCACCCTTTTTATCGCCTGGTTTGTTGCGGCTTTAACGAGTAAAGATTAGTGGAACTTGATTGTCCTCAGATACCCTGAAGCGATTTCACTATAGGGTGTCTGGGGGTACTTTTTTATAAGATCACTTAGAAGTTCAAGACATTCAGTGATTTGGGTTTTGTGGAATTTCTTGAACATAAGAAAAGAACCATGAAAGATTAATAGAGTGTCGCTCATAGCGTCAAGGAAATTTTTACATAAACGAAAGCTTTTACCTTCTACGGAAAGACAATCTAAAAGTTTCAGGTAATTTATTAAATCGTTTTTAGCCTCCTTAGAACTTTCCAGTAATGCGCTTTTATGGGAGTCTGCAAAATAGTATCCAAGGTAATATTCGGCGAGGATTTTTACCTCCACTTTGCCTCTATATCGAGCCATTATTTCCTTTACTAACAAAATGTCATTTTTTAAGAAACTGTCGGATTCAAAGAAGGCCACATTTAGCAGGCTATCCCCCTTCTCAAGATCAAAATTCTTAAAAGCTAAAAGACTATTTCGCAAGCTTTCAGTGTATAGAAAAACCAACAGGCTTATTACATATAACATTAGAGTTCTAATTCGTTCTTTATTGATTTCATTGCTTCAAGACAGATTTCCAAGAACTCTTCAAGGGATAGTCCGAGAGTCTCAATGCTTTTCATTTGTTCACGGGAAGCCCCTGCTGCAAATCTCTTTTCTTTAAATCTTTTCATCATAAAATCCAAATCAAGACCATCCAAAGACTTAGTAGGATGCATCAAAGCACATGCTACAATAAATCCCGTCGTAGGATCAACTGCATAAATTGCTTTTTCAATGTTTTTCTCCAAAGGCTTTTTACTACAGTGGGCCAATATGGCATCAAATATGATCTGGTTATCAAGTCCTTTGTTTTTCAGAATTTCTATGCTGACAAAACCGTGGTTTTCGGGGTTATCATAAGTCTTCTCGTAATCTATGTCGTGGAGGAGTCCCGCCAGTTCCCAGAGATTCTCATCTTCATTAAACTTTTTTGCAAGGTATTTCATGCAAGCTCCTGTAGCAAGCATATGCTTAATGAGGTTTCTTTTTTTTATATGTTCCTCAACCCATTTTAAAGCCTCTTCCCTTGAGATAGTATTCATTTTGCCTTTGCCTCCTCCAAAATTTTCTTAACTTCTTTTCTCATTTTTTCCAATTTACTTATATCTTCGGTGCTTTTAGATTCCTTTAAATAAAGTTCCAAGTAGATTTTCAAAGTTTTAATATTCTTTGCCTGAGTCTCGTTAAGATTTCCGCTGATCGAATCAAGGTAAGGTATAATTTTTGTCTCCAAAGATTCTTTGGATTGAGCCAAATAATACTGGAGCTGGTGAATGGAAGTTGAACTTTTCGTTACCGAATCTGTGAAGGCCAGAAAGCTTTTGACCCTCAAAAGGGCGTTGTTATAACTTTCATCCTTTGATTTATCACATCCTGACAAAATTAAAAAAGTAGAAAGGAATATAGCAAAATTTTTCATCCTTTCAGAGCCTCAACGACTTTTCTTAATTCAAAATGAGGTTTGACATCATGCACTCTTATAATATTAACTCCCTTAAGTATCAGATAGGCACTTACGCCGAGGGTCCCATAAAGCCTTTCATCAGGTGGAACATTTCCCAACAGCATTCCTATCATGGACTTTCTTGAATGTCCAACCAGCAATGGGAACCCCGTTTTTTTAAATTCATCAATTTTTTTTAAAATTTCAAGGTTATGTTCTAACTTCTTACCAAAACCTATGCCAGGGTCGATTATTATTTTGTCACTGGAAATACCTCTCTGCATGGCGTAATTAGCCTGTCTTTGAAGGAATCCCGTAATTTCTCCAATAACATTGGTGTAAGTGGGATTGATCTGCATATCCTTAGGGGTACCCTTCATGTGCATGATTACAATGTGAGCACCATATTTCTTCGCCACCTCAACCATCTTTTCATCCTGGGATAGTCCAGAAATGTCGTTGATTATTGAAGCGCCATTCTTACACGCCTCTTCAGCTACTTGGGATTTGTAGGTATCTATGGATATTGGTATCGGGAATCCTTTTAACTTTTCAATCACGGGAATAACCCTGTCCAACTCTTCTTGCAAGGTAACAGGGTCAGCTCCAGGTCGTGAAGACTCTCCCCCTATATCAATGATGTCAGCACCTTCCTTCAGTATTTCTTCTGCCCTCTTCAAGGCTGAATCCGTGAGACTATATTTCCCTCCGTCGTAGAAAGAATCTGGTGTAATATTTAAAATACCCATTATCAAAGTACGATCACCGAATTCGATTTTAGACTCATCTGCCATGGTTCTTAATTTTAAAGCACCTCTGCGGAAAATAAAACGTTTGATAGTTCTGCTCATGAGTTTTAAAATCTTTCTGATGAGGTTTCTCTACGAGTTTGGTTATAAAATTGCAGATTTTTTAACTCTTTTAAGGGGTATCGTTGTACTCTTTATGTTGTCCCTTATTCCGAATGAACAGGCATCTCTTGATACATTCATGATAATGGTTTTCGTTGCCTGGTTTACCGATGTATTCGATGGATTTTTTGCCCGCAAAAGCAAAAGAATGGGGTATTTGGGGAAATGGGATGGATGGGTGGATACAGCTTTTTATGTAACCATTTTTCTCTACTGTTACGCTCTTGGGTTTTACTCATTCAAGTTTTTCGTATTGGTCCTTATATTTAACTTTTTAGCGGTCTTTATATCAAGAAATCTCGAAGTTAACCAGGCATTTCACTTTCTTTATATTCTTTTAGGTTTTAGGACCATCTACCTGCTGGATAAGGGCTGGTTTATTCGGGTATTGGCATGGACAATACTCGTTATCATTTTAAAATGGTCACGCCTTAAATTTCAGATAAAGAATTTTATAAATAGCTGGAAGAATCTACTTTTTGGTAAAAAGGGTTCTTCTCATTGATTCCAAGTATTTGGGTTGCATTTTAAGGAATTCAGCGGCTGTTCCTACAAAACTGAGGTTTTTGTTACTTAAAATCTCTTCGTAATATTTTTTCCAATCCTGAATTCTGGCCGAATGATGGTCAATAATCAGATTTTTTATATTACACTTGCGTATTAAGAAATCAAGCTTTTTGAGGGAATCCAAGAACCATTTGTTCTTTAAGACAGACCCTTTTATGTACAGCGGGAAGCCATCAAAAATAAGCGTGGTAATTTGTTTGTTTTTTAAAAAATCGACGAGAGAATCCACAAAGACTCCAGAAATGTCAGACGTGTAAAAAATGCTTTCCTCATTTTCTTTGATATAAACTCCGATTACCTTGATATCTTCTCTTCCATATCCATGAGGCAGTGCCTTGGTAAACTCAACTTCCGTCTTTCCGAAACGAAAGCTCCTTCCGTCTGCGGCAATCACTGCCCTTGGGGATTTCAATTCCTCAAAAAACTTTTCGGCTCTTCTTTTCTGTCTTGGATTTATAGTTGAAAAGTCTTTAAATAAAAGAGTTTTTCCTTCGTAAAGATTTGCATTCCTGTAGTGGTGGTGATCGTAATGGTAGTGGGTTATAATCGCAACATCGCATTCTTTCAAATGTTTATTTATTCTTTCCCAGCATTCCCACAAGGATTCAACCTCTTGCTTATGTGGAGGAAGGTTGAATCTATCAGGGCCAAGTGCACACCCAGGGTCTATGATAACCTTTATAGATTCTGTCTTAACATAAGTACAGTACGATCTAACTCCAAGGCTTTCACTCGCTAATATTTTGATGTCCATGGAAAAATTTTAAACCAAAATCCTAAAATTGTTTTTAATGCGAACAAATTGGCTTATAATTACGTCAATATATTCGGAGGTGAAATGAATGGGTTTATCGAATTATTGAAATCGGCGTGGTTGACTTTTAATAGCAACAAGCTTCGTTCTTTACTCACAACTCTCGGAATAATTGTGGGAGTCTCTACGGTCATCGCAATGGTTTCAGTTATTGACGGTATTAATAAATACGTATACAAGGTACTTGGTGGGCTTGGGACCTCTACGGTATATGTTCAAAAGTACAAGTGGGTTCTCACTGGCAGATTAACCCAGGAGGAAATTCGAAAGCTTATGAAAACCCCCGATTTAACCATAGAAGATGCAAAAGCAATCAAGAATTTAGATGAAGTTGAGCTTGTTTCAGCGATTCAGCCTGTTAGAACAATTACGGTGAGGTACAAAGAGAAGACTGTTGATGCAAGCCCTTCAGGAGTGGAACCAGACTACATAGCAATATCTGGGTATGAATTAGCTTCCGGAAGGCCTTTTATTGAGAATGACATTCTGTATAAGACAAATACGGTGATTATTGGTGATTTCATCAAGCAGAGACTTTTCCCTGACGAAGACCCTATTGGTAAGGAAATTTGGATTGACAGGTATAAATTCACCATAATTGGTGTCTTGAAGCCAAAAGGACAACTCCTTGGGCAAAATATGGATGATGTTATGTTGATCCCAATCACGACGGTTTTAAAATATTTTCCTGTGCGAGGAAGGTTCGGACCTTACCGAATATTCAGAAGTCTTCAAATTGTTGCCAAAATAAGGGATGACGTTCCTTTTGAAAAAGGTATGGAGGCTATTGAAAGCCTTATGAGGGCCAGAAGGGGTATAAGGTTTACGGAAGATAATAACTTTTTCCTGAACACATCGGAGGTATTGATTTCGGCTTACAAGCAAATAACGGGTGGTATTTTTATTGCTATGATCGCAATAGCCTCTATGGCTCTTATTGTAGGCGGTATCGGAATTATGAATATCATGCTTGTATCTGTGACTGAAAGAACGAGAGAAATTGGTGTGAGAAAGGCAGTTGGAGCCACACCAAAGGATATTCTGCTTCTATTCCTGATAGAAGCCATTTTGCTGACAACTATCGGAGGCCTTATTGGAGTTGCGTTCGGTCTCATTTTCGGTAAAGTAGTTTCCTTCCTCACTCCACTTCCAGCTTCCATTCCTTTGTGGAGTGTAATAGTGGGGTTAGGCTTTTCGTCAGCGGTGGGATTATTTTTTGGTATCTACCCTGCAAGGAAGGCAGCAAGGCTTAACCCTGTAGAAGCGTTAAGATACGAATAAGGGGATAAATTATGAAGAATTTGGTAAGGATAATTTACGAACCTGATAAAGTTTTTGAAGAGGAGCAAAAGCCCTGGGCTCCCCTTTTTGCGGGGCTCCTGTTAAGTCTTCTTTTCTTTGTTGGAATTCAGCTCCTTTTGAGACAGGAAATTCTTTCGAGCGCGATGGAACGTATTTCTGAGCTCCCTGAAGAGCAGAAATTAAATGCGTTGAAGATATTAAATTCTCCAAGACGAATTATCTTCGGTCTGGTAACAATTCTTATTTTGTATCCACTAAAAGTTGCCTTACTTGCACTAATATATGACGTTGCCGTTCCGATTTTTGGTGGAGAATTGTCATATCCAAATTCCTTTACTATTTTCTCTTTCTCCAGTTATATATCGTCCCTCTCTTCTTTAGTTAAATTGCCCGTTGCAATAATCATTAGAAATCCTCTGGTTAGAACTGACTTAGGTGTATTGATCACCGGCAAGACCAGTTATTTAGCCACTGTTGCCAGTCAGATCGACCTTTTTACACTTTGGTCCCTGACAGTCGCAGCATTGGGTCTTGAGAAGTACGCCAAAATGAAAAGAGAACAAGCTTTCACAATTGTTGGTATTCTATGGCTTTCCTATATTTTTATTGTATACCCGTTACTAATGGTAAGGAGGATAAGATGAAGCTTTTCTTGATTTCGCTAATAATTTCGCTAAGTGAGTCAGATACGGTTATTGTTAGATATGAAAACCTCATACAGATTGCTGAAAAGTTTTCACCCGCATATAAAGAGATAAAATTTAACAAAAACGCGTCTGCTTACGGCTTCGTAGGAAACATCGCAAGTGCCATTGGGAGTGTTGATTTTTTGATAACTAAAAATGAAATAACATACCAGAATCCACCTACTTCCTTTTCATCTCCTCCGTATAATTCTAATCTTACCTTAAGTACTACTCTGCTTTCTACCAACAATCTTTTCAAGGCAGTCGGGTCATACTTTGATTTCAGAAATACCTTTCTGAACCAAGAAGACGCAAGGCGTCAGCTGTTGCTAAATTTGAAAACAGTTTACTTGAATACATTAAAATTGAAAAAGACTGTAGAAGCATATACTAAGGCTTTGGAGCGGAGCAGGCTCTATTATGAACTCATTGTAGAACGGTATAAACTGGGTATGGTATCGAAGACCGATTCCCTCAAAGGTGAAATAGAGATTAAAAATGCTGAGATAAATCTTCTGAGCGCTCAAAACGCCTACTTTAAAAGCCTCGAACAATTAAAATCTCTGCTCGGACTTAGTGGAAATGTTTTCGTTATCCTGGAGGACTATGAACCACAGCTGGAAAGATTTCAGATAAGAGAAAAAGAGTTTTACCTTGAAAATGCTCTAAGGAACAACTTCTCAGTTAAAAGTTATTCTGCTCTCATGCATTCCAGTAGAGTCAATTTGTTATACACTTCCCTTTCTTTCGTTCCACAGATTTCCTTTGGGAAAACATGGTATTACTCTGGTAACGATTTACCCCAAAATCTTCAGGATTACGGTGAGAAAGAACAATGGACGATTCAGGCTTATATAAACTTAGTCAACTACCCCTTTGCTCTTGCACAAAGATCACAGCTTGAAAGGGCCTATACTTACAAATACAAAAAAACAATCCTTGAAGTCTCAACAAAAGTCAAAAGTGCTTATGAAGATCTTCTTTTCAATGTAAAGACTTTTGAGTTGGCAAAGTTAAGGCTTGAACAGGCAGAAGCAGCCTATTCCCTTGCAAGGCAGCAGTATAAAGAAGGTATAATCTCCCTTTTACAGTTGATGGATGCTGAAGCCAGTTATCTACAGAGCGAAGTGGGTTTGATAGAGGCAAAATATAATTACTTAATAACCATTGAAAATTTGTCATACCTTACAGGAATGGAGGTTTTGAGATGAAGGTAAAGAGAATAGCTATCATAACTGCGATAGCGGTAGTCCTTGCTATCATAGTTGGTGCGAATGTTGCAAAATCTGGCAAAAATGTTCCCTTACTTGAGGCACAAATTGTTACACGAGGGCGTATTCAGGAAGTGGTTCGTGCTGATGGCGAAATCAAAGCTGAGAAACAGGTCGATATCGGATCTGATATAATGGGGAGAATTGAGAAGATTTACGTTAAATTGGGGGATTATGTAAAAAAAGGTGATACTCTTTGCCTTATAGACAGGCAATCTTACGAGGCAAAAGTAAACAGCCTGAAAATGACCTTAAATGATCTTAAAAATAAGCTTGACAAAGCGCAAAAGGATTTTGAAAGAACTAAGAATCTCTACGAAAAAGGTCTTGTTGCTGAGACAGATTATGAAAATTCCAGGTTACAACTTGAGAGTTTAAAGGCCCAGTATCAATCAACTTATTACTCCTTAAAGGATGCTGAGTATCAACTCAGTAAGACTGTAATTACATCTCCAATAACGGGTAAGGTAGTCAGTTTAAATAAAGAAGCGGGTGAAATCGTTGTAATGGGAACGGTTAACAATCCTGCTACTGTGATAATGACAATTGCTGAGCTTTCAAAAATGAAAGTTAACGCTTACGTGGATGAATCAGAGATTGTGAAGGTAAGAGAAGGGCAACCAGCTAATATTTACGTTACTGCCTATCCTGATAAAAACTTTAAAGGAATCGTGAGGGCTATATCTGCCGCCCCTTATCAGGGAACCTCTACAACAGCTCAAAGTGGAGTACAGTATTCTGTTGAAGTGGCAATTGTGGATAGCGGTATTTTGTATCCAGGAATGACCGCTACTTGCGAGATAATTGTAAATAGAAAAGATTCAGTTCTAAAGGTACCTGTTCAGGCTCTTGGAAAAGAAAAGTCAGGTGAAGATTATCTTTTCTTGATTAAAGATGGAAAAGCTCATAAGACTTTTGTAAAGGTTGGAATTATTGCCTTTAATGAAGCAGAAATTTTGGAAGGGATCTCCGAAGGTGACACTATTGCAGTTGGTCCATATACACTTTTAAGGACCTTGAAAGACGGTCAAAAAGTGAAATTTGAATTCAAAAGAAAAACCCTTGAAGGTAAAAGACTTGCAAAAAGATTTGAGAACCGATAATGAAACCTTTAATAGAGCTTATTGACATCAAAAAAACCTATTTTTTAGATGAGGTCCCAGTAGAAGTTCTAAGGGGAATCTCTTTAGAGATCCATGAAGGTGAATACATCTCTATTATGGGTCCATCTGGCTCTGGTAAGTCCACTTTAATGCACATCGTAGGGTGTCTTGATACTCCAACCTCTGGTATCTATAATTTTGAAGGTATTCCGGTTCAGAGTCTTGACGAAGACAAACTTGCAGAGATAAGGAGAAAAAAGGTCGGATTCGTTTTTCAAAATTTCAATCTTCTTCCCAAATTCACTGCTGTTGAAAATGTTGAACTTCCCATGATTTATGCGAAAATATCACCTAAGGAGAGAAGGGATAAAGCAATAAAATTGTTGGAGAGGTTGGGAATTGGGCACAGAATTAATCACAAACCCACAGAGCTTTCAGGTGGCGAAAGACAAAGGGTAGCTATTGCGAGGGCCTTGGCCAATGACCCCAAAATAATCCTTGCCGATGAACCAACAGGAAACTTGGATTCAGTCTCTGCTGCGGAGATTCTGAATATCTTTGATGAGCTTCATAAAGATGGGAGGACGATTGTTGTCGTAACCCATGACTATGAGGTAGCCAAAAGGGCTCAAAAAATCATAAGAATTCGAGACGGATTAATTGTAAAGGATTGAATCTAAATATGATTTAATGCTTAAAAAGCACTCAGGGTAGCAATAGGCTTTAGTATTATTTTAAGAATTTACCAAATTACATTAAAGGCTGTTTGAAGTCAACTTTGTAAAGTGCGATTAATAAAGCCTTTGATTTTACGATGACTCTAGATTAATATTTAATAAAGGAGTGAGTTATGCCTGAAGAATATAGAGAAGAACAGCAAAAAATAGAGCCTGATCTAACCGCTGTTTATACAGGTTCTCAGGCACTTGAAAAAGCACCCGAAATCTATGGAGTTGCTACTGGAATTGAAGGGCTCGATGACCTATTTTACATAGTGGAATCTGTAAAGAATCGCCTCGAGAAGAAATCTTTAGAAGGGATTCCTTCTTACTCTGTGATGAATATTACGGGGGTTTCGGATACGGGAAAATCTCTGATGGTAGAACAATTTACCGTGTATAGGGCAAGTAAAGGCGATAAAGTGGCTTTTATTACTGTAGAATCGCCTGCAAATTTTGTGGTCGCTTCGCTAAGGTTAAGGGCAATAGCAATGGGTTTAAATTTTGATGAGTTTCAGGATAATATAATTCTGATAGACGCAGCTTCTTCCACCCGGATTAGGGAAAATATACCTGAGTTGCTTGCAACTCTAAGTTATGTAATCAAAACCTATAAAGTTAAATTTACGATAGTTGACTCAATAACTGGACTCTTTGAAAATAAGGAAATGATGGCACGGGCAGTGGTCAGGAGGATGTATAATTATATGAAAAAGTGGTATCAGACTGCTCTATTTGTATCCCAAAAAAGAAGCGGACATGAAGAATTGACTGCTGAAGCGGCTGGCGGATATGCGGTAGGGCACATAGTAGATGGAACCATGGTTCTGGCTAAAGAATTGATTGATTCGATTTATAAGGCGAGATTATATAAAAAAGAATTGGGTGAAATTGTAAGATTGTTCAGAATAGATGGATGTAGAATGTCTGGTCATGATACAAAAACTCATTTCCTTGAAATCACCGATACAGGTCTTGTAAAAATTGGTGAGCCAATAGGAGGTTAGATCATGGTTATAGAAATTACAGGGTTACCACAAACAGAAATGAATGAAAAAGACCTTGAATATTTGGTAAGCCGGGTCTTTTTCAAGGCTATAGACCTCCTTGGAGGGCTAAACAAACTGGCAGAGTATAGGACCCTCACATGGCTTCCAAGTCTGGCAAGAGCTGCTTACGTTGTGGTCCTGAGAGATGAATATCTAAAAACAGAAGATGAAATAGCCAGACGAGTTGGACTTACGAGGAACACGGTAAGGAATATCTTAAGAGCTGATCCTACCCTTGCTATGGAAAAGATTAAAAAACTTGAAGATCTTGCGAAGGAAGAAGTTAGAGAAATGAAGGTCCACACTGCTGGAGGGATCGCAAAGCTCGCTTACAAAATGGTTAAAGATGGTAATGATGCTGAGACTTTAGTTCTTTATTACGGCATGGCCGCTGAGGATATTACTAAAGCCCTTGATATACCATGGGCATATGCGGTTCTAAAATGCACGAAGGGTATAAAATATCCGATCGAAGACAGTTCTCTTCTTAGAGAAAGACTTGCAGGTTTAAAAATTAAAAATCTGCCTTCTGAAGATATCATAGAGAAATTGCATTTCCCAATCAAAAATCCTGCCCACCTATTGCACGACATAAAACTCGTAATTAGTAGTATCGAAGGTAACTAAATTTAGAACAACCTAAAACCTGTTTATATACGTTAAATATTAGCTAATCCTCTAATTGGTAAGCCCTACAGTTGTGGATGTCTAATCCTATTTTTTCTTTGTCTCCCTGTATTGTTGCTGAAACAGATAACGTTTTATCTTCATCGAAGTGGTTTTTGGAAATTCTTCTTCTCGGATGGTAAATTTCTTCACCCTCTTATATTCTGCAAGGTCATTACAATAGGTGTCGATTTCTCTATCAATGAGTTTGTATATGTCGTCAACTGTTGGATTTTTAATCCCTTGCTCTTCGAAGTATTGCTGAACTGCCTCGAAATTAGGATACACTATGGCATGGACTTCCTCTTTCTTCGTTTCAGGGTCGAAGGCTCCAATTACTAAAACTTCTGCAATATATGGTGATCTTAACAGCGCGGTTTCTATTTCTTCTGGAAAAACATTCTTTCCACCCGCTGTTACAATAACATTTTTCTTCCTTCCAGTTATATAGACATAACCATCTTTATCTATATAACCCACGTCGCCTGTGAGAAACCATCCATCTTCAGTGAAGACCTCTCTTGTGGCTTCTTCGTTTTTGTAATAACCAGCCATAACCATCGGTCCCTTTACTGCTATTTCGCCGATACCTTCTTCATTGGGCTCGTGAATTTTGATCTCAGCATACGGGACGGGTAATCCAACACTTTCATTTTTGGGGCAACAGATGGGATTCAACGTAATAACAGGAGAGGTTTCTGAGAGTCCATAACCCTGAAGGATAGGAAAGCCCATTTCTTCAAGCGCTTTTGATACCCATCTGGGAAGAGCGGCTCCACCAGATATTAGATATCTAAGGTTATCCATTCCAAGTTTCGCTCTAATGCTCTTGAATAACGTTTTTGAGGCTTTCCCTTTCAAAAGTGTGTCAAAGGCTTTTGAGGTTCCCCTTAAACCGTTGAAAATCGCTTTCGTTAAGACCCCCGATTTTTCAACATTCTTAAAAATTCCCTCCACGATCTTTTCGAGCAACAATGGTACAACAAGCATTGCAGTGGGTTTAACGTATTGCATCTCTTCTATCATTACTTTGGATTTGAGTGAGCTTGCGTATGCAATAGTAGCACCACCTGCTATTGGAACTACAAGCCCACAAGTCTGTTCATAGACATGATGGATGGGCAAAACTGAGAAAAATGTGTCTCCAGGCCCGTATTCGAGACACTGGTAAAGCGAATCAACGTCGGACATTATATTTTTATGTAAAAGCATTACCCCCTTGGAAATCCCAGTGGTTCCCGATGTGTAAAGAATTATTGCAAGGTCTTCAAAGGCAACATTTTCTCTCGGTGTTCCTGTCTTCACTTTCTGGAAAATATCTTTAAGGGAAGTAATATTAAACTTGTTAGGCTGCATAGAAATTATATGTTTCAGAGTAGGAATTTCTTTCTGAATTTCTAATATGTCTTCGAGAAATCTTTCTTGAGCTGTTATTAGGACTGCCTCTGAATCTTTCAGTATAAATTTAATCTCCTGGGGTTTAAGTCTGGCATCAACGGGAATAACAGTCAAGCCCAGCCAGTGGTAAGCAAAATAGGTTATAGCCCAATAGGGCGAATTGTCGCCAATAATTGCAGCTTTATCACCTTTCTTAAGACCAAGTTCTTCTTTCAGATATTTAGCAAGACGGGTAACATGGTCATACATATCATCATAAGTAAAAGTAATCCACTCCTCGCCCTCCCTCATCATGAGGGCCATCTTGTCTTTGTACAATCTATGTGACCTTTCAAACATTTCAGGAATTGTGAACCATCCAATACCTGACCTAACTGTTGGAAAAACCATACTCACCTCCTCCCTGCGGAACTCTCTACTCGATTTCCAGAGCGAAATGTACGTTGGAAAAGCCATACTCACCTCCTCTATCAAACTTGAATTTTAAACGGATACTCTGAGATTGTCAAACTTTAGCTTAGAAATTAGAATAAACTTGTGGACTGCCTTAAAATTAGTATTACCCAAGATGGTTGAAAAAATTCTTAAAGAGATAGAAAATAGGTTTGGGATTCCAGAAAAGGTTTTCGATAATTGGAAACTCGTGAAAGCTAAGGATTTGTGGATTATGTCCAATGAAGCTTATGCCTTTCGTGTAAAAAAATTTTCGAGGAGAGGCATCAGACTCGTAAGAATTTACCGTGATGGATATAAATTGACCACTGCAGGAATTCAAATTTTTGGAAAGTATGCGACCAAAAATGTGTTGGAAATAAGTGCTGAACAAGTTAAGGATTATCTTGAAGGGAAAGATCTCTTTTTGGATTCCAATAATGTAGAAAACGGGCAAGTGATAGTTAAGTGTGGTGATGATTACCTCGGTAGTGGGCTCTATATAAACGGGAAGATTAAAAACCAGTTGCCAAAAGGGAGAAGGTGGTATTGAAAGAAAAGATAGTAATTCTTGACTTTGGTTCCCAGTATACTCAGTTAATTGCAAGAAGAGTTAGAGAAATTGGGACATATTCGGAAATTTTACCCTATTGGACAAAACCAGAAGATTTGGGGGAGAATGTAAAAGGTATCATACTCTCTGGCGGTCCTTCCAGTGTATACGATGGAAATGCCCCCTTACCCTCTCGAGAAATATTCGATATGGGACTCCCAGTTTTGGGAGTTTGCTATGGCCTTCAGGTAATTGCTTATCTCTTTGGAGGTAAAGTTGAACCTGCCGAAAGCAGGGAATATGGGTTTCAGAGATTGAAAATTTTGAAAAAAGATTCAGCTTTGCTGAAAGGAGTTAGAGACGGTAGCACTGTATGGATGTCCCACGGGGACGTGGTAAGAGAACTACCCGAAGGTTTTGTTGTAAGCGGAGCAACAGATAACTCACCTTTTGCTGTCATTGAAAATCCTGAAAAGCGGATCTTTGGAGTTCAATTTCACCCAGAGGTTGCCCATACTGAGGATGGTCTTTCTTTGCTCGGGAATTTCGTAAGAAAGATTTGCGGTACATCTGGTAGCTGGAATCTCGAAGACTTCTTAAGTCAGAAAGTAAATGAAATTCGTGAAGAGGTTGGCTCTTCGAAAGTACTTTTAGCTTTGTCCGGCGGAGTTGATTCATCGGTTGTTGCCTACCTTCTTGACAGAGCTATTGGGAATAATTACTACCCCATTTTTGTTGATACGGGCTTGCTTAAAAAAGGTGAAAAGGAACGAATTTTAAAATATTTTGGACATAATCCCAACCTGAGAATCGTGGACGCTTCTTCTCAATTTTTTGATGCCCTTAAAGGCATCGAAGATCCTGAGAAAAAGAGAAAAACAATAGGCAGAAAGTTCATCGATGTATTTGAGTCTGAAGCAAGGAATATTGGTATAAAGTTTGAGTTCCTCGCCCAAGGGACTCTTTATCCTGACGTTATTGAGTCTACCTCAGTTGTTGGGCCTTCTGAGGTAATTAAGTCCCATCACAATGTAGGGGGCTTACCTGAAAGGCTACATTTGAAATTGATAGAACCTCTGAGGGAACTTTTTAAGGATGAAGTGAGAAAACTTGGGAAGCTTCTAAATGTTCCTGATGAGGTTCTCAAGAGGCACCCTTTTCCAGGCCCGGGTATGGCAGTCAGGATCATCGGTGAGGTCTCTCCGGAAAAGGTGAAAATAATTCAAGATGCTGATTATATTGTGGAATCTATTATAAAAAAGCACGGCCTCTACGATGAAATATGGCAAGTATTTCCTGTACTCCTTCCCGTTAAAACTGTTGGTGTTAAGGGCGATAAGAGAAGTTATGAGAATGTAATAGCTATAAGGGCAGTTGCTAGTGTGGACGGAATGACAGCGGACTGGTATAGGATGCCTTACGAGGTTCTTGCAGAGATATCTACGAGCATATTGAACAATGTAGATGGACTAAACAGGGTTGTATATGACATTTCTACTAAACCCCCAGCAACAATAGAGTGGGAGTAAAATGAGGATACTGATACTATCAGATATTCACGGGAATATTTTCCCCCTCGAAAAAGTTCTAAAGTCAGAAAGTTATGATCTTATGATTTGCCTCGGGGATCTCGTTGATTATGGACCTTTCCCCGATGAAGTTATTTCCATAGTAAGGGAAAAGGCAAATTATTGTGTTATGGGAAACCACGATTACAGTTATGCCTTTGATGTGGACTGCCCCGGAACAACTGAAGAGTTTAAAAAAATTACCTATAAAGTGAGAGACTATTTCAAGTATAATCTTTCAAGTGAAAACGCTGAATTTCTTAAAGCTCTTCCACTTACACAGGAAGTAGTAATTGACAAGCAATCACTACTCCTTTATCACTCTTCAGCTAAGGATCCACTTGGAGATTATGTTACTTTTAGCCAAGATCAAGAGACTATTAAAGAGAAAATGTTGCCCAATAAGTTAGTAGATATTGTACTTTACGGACATACTCACCAGAGTGGGAAGTTGCAAATAGGCAATATTACCATTTTTAATCCCGGTAGTCTCGGCTTCCCACGGGGGAAAGATAGGTATCCCACCTATGGGATTTTAGAAAATGGGTATTTTGAAATCAAGCGTGTTGAATACGATGTTTCAAAAATTATCAAGGAATACAAGAGACATTCGGTGCCAGAAGAAATAATTCACAAACTAATGGGAGTCACAAAATGACAAAGGTGATAGAAGTTGGTAACATTAAAATTGGTGGAAACAATCCGATTGTTTTGATTGCAGGGCCCTGTGTTATAGAAAGTGAGGACATAACTCTTAGGACTGCCGAGAAAATCAAGAAGATCACGGAAAAATTAGAGATTCCCTTTATTTTCAAATCTTCTTACGCTAAGGATAATAGATCGTCGGTTGAATACTATTATGGTCCTGGTGTGGAAAAGGGGGTAAAAATCCTTGAAAAGGTGAAAAGAGAGTTCAACGTCCCCATACTTTCCGATGTTCATTATCCCGATGAAGTTCCAATCGCAGCTCAGGTGCTTGATGTTATTCAAATACCTGCCTTTTTATGCATGCAGACCCGGTTGACCTTAGAGATAGCAAGGACTGGAAAGGTGATCAATGTCAAGAAAGGGCAATTTCTTGCGCCACAGGATATAAAAAATGTCGTAAAAAAGATTGAAAGTACAGGCAACACAAAAATTCTACTGACGGAAAGAGGAACCTTCTTTGGTTACCATAATCTCATTGTAGATATGCGTTCACTAAAGATCATGAGGGATACGGGTTACCCTGTTATCTTTGACGTAACCCACACTGTGAGGGTTTATGGTATACCGTCAAAGGATCCTCGAGGTGGTAATCCCGAATTTATTTTCCCCCTCGCACGAGCAGGAGTTTCTGTAGGTATAGACGGTCTATTTGTAGAAACTCATCCAGAGCCAAAGAATGCTCTCTCCGATGCTTCCAGTATGCTTCCCCTTGACGAGCTCGAGCCCCTTCTCGTACAAGTTAAGCGTATAGATGAAATAATTAAGGAGTTACTCCGCGAGGGTTATCGCTGAGATATAAGTGAATTATTCTTCCCTCTTTAACAAGCATTCCAGCCGGGGGTTCAGTTTTCCATACATATTTTCCTGAGCCTACTACATTCCATTTGAGCTTTTTTTCATTTAGTATCATTGCACATTCTTCAACCTTAAGGCCCGACAAATAAGGTACTTCAGTAGTTTTCCTGGAGCCTACATATTTCTCAAGAATTATACGATCGGCAAACACGATTGCAACAATCGAATAAACAAGAAGGAATATTCCCGTCAAAATAATGGTAAGGAGAGCTTTCCCCACTTTACTTTTGAAGAATTTCTTAAACGTTTCTCTAAACTTCATCTTCTTCCCCCTCAACGGTTTCAACTCCCACTGGGTTCCAATCCATCTCCTCCTCTGTCCCGTCACCAAATTGAAGTTTTATTCTTTTTGTCAAATAGTTAATTTCCGTAACTCTACCAGGGCCTTTATCGGTTTCAATGACACTTCCAATTTCAGGAAACTGGGATTTGAGATCTCTATAGTATTCGAGTTCATACCTCAAACAACATCTCAACCTTCCGCATATACCAGAAATTCTATCGGGAGAGGCAAAAATAAATTGTTCCTTGGCAGTTTCAAGAGTCACGGAAGGGAGCATATTAAGAAATCTTCTACAACATATTTCGAACCCACAAATACCTACACCGCCTTTAATTCTAGCCAAATCACGGGCACCAATTTGCTGAAACTCAACACGAACATGTAAAATTTTCGATAGTGCCGCTGCTATCTTGTCAAGTTTGAGCTTTCTCTCAGCAGTAAACTTAAAACTAATAATCCCCTTTCCTATGTCGAAATCCTCTTTAACGATTTTGACGTCTCGAAGGTTGTTTTCAAAAAGGAATCCCTTTGTTATTTTTTTCATCGTTGCAATGACCTCATCATTTCCGGCGATTCTGAATCGATCGAGAATTTTTCCTGCAACTTTTTTTGAAAATCCTCTTACTTTAACGAGGAGTTCTTCCTCTATTTCTGGGTACTTCAAAAAGATGTAACTTCCGGGGGAGAAGTCAACATGGTACGGCAAACCCACCACGTCAAACCCGCCTCCAACTATTGAAATTTCTATTGAACTATTTAATTCTCTTTTTCGATACTTTTGCAATTTTCTTCTCCTTTTTCTCTAACTCACTTTTTATCTTTTTTATTGTATCTCTATATTTTGCAGCCTTTTCAAAGTCCAACAAACTGGCAGCCTTGAACATACGTCTTTCCAGTTCTTCTATGACCTCGTATATAGTAAACATAGATTTTAATTCGGCTACCTCTTTCTCAATGTCAACCTCATCACTTTTCTTTATTATCCTTTCATCCGCAACGATCGTTGTTCTTAAAATTTCTTCTGGGGTTTTCCTGATGGTTTGAGGAACTATGTTGTGTTCACGGTTATATTCCATTTGAATTTCTCTTCGGCGGTTCGTCTCTCTTATAGCCCTTTCCATTGCCTCCGTAATAACATCAGCGTAAAGAATGACCCTGCCGCAGGCATTCCTTGCAGCTCTTCCAGCCATCTGGATCAATGCAGTTTCTGATCTTAAAAAACCGGTTTTATCTGCATCGGTTATAAGAACGAGAGATACCTCTGGTAGATCAAGTCCCTCTCTCAAAAGGTTCACGCCAACGAGCACATCAAACTCTCCCAGTCTAAGGCCTCTGATAATTTCTACCCTCTCCAATGCGTCAATTTCCGAATGGAGATATTTCACCCTGAATCCCAACGTGGTTAGGTATTCCGCAAGATCCTCTGCAGTTCTTTTTGTTATTGTAGAAATCAGAACTCTCTCTCCCCTTTCAACAACGTTTCTTATTTCCTCAATCATATCTTCGACCTGATTGGAAGATGGTTTGACTATTATCTCGGGGTCTACAAGGCCGGTGGGTCTTATTATCTGTTCTACTACTATCCCGTTGGATTTCTTTATTTCATACTCGGCGGGAGTTGCGGAGACAAAAAGCACCTTATCCCAAAGTTCTTCAATCTCCTCAAATTTAAGGGGTCTATTATCAAGAGCACTTGGTAAGCGGAAACCATACTCTACAAGGGTTTCTTTTCTGGATCTGTCACCGTTGTACATCGCCATAAGTTGAGGGATTGTTACATGAGATTCATCTATTATTGTTAAGTACTCGTCCGGGAAGTAGTCGATGAGGCAAAATGGCCTTTCACCAGGTTTCCCTCCAGATAGGTGTCTGGAATAGTTTTCTATTCCAGGACAATACCCTACTTCTCTTAACATTTCCAAGTCAAATTTTGTTCTTCGTTCGAGGCGATGCGCTTCCAGAATTTTTCCCTGTCTGTAGAGTTCCTCAAGCCTTTCCTCAAGCTCCTGCTTTATAGATTCTATAGCTCTTTCCAGTTTGCTTTTTGTTGTTACCCAGTGCCCTGCAGGATAAATCACAACCTTATCCTTAACTTCCATAACCTTGTTGGTTAATAAATCTACAATTTTGATAGACTCGACAGTTTTATCTGGCACTTCAATTCTTATAATGTAATCTTCGTACGCGGGAACAACATCTATTCTCCCGCCTCTTACTCTAAAGTTTCCTCTTTTTAGGTCAACATCGTTCCGTGTATACTGGAGGTCTACCAATCTTTCAATTAGGTTTTTTACGCCAACTTGCTGGCCCCTTTCAAGGGCTAAATAGAGTTCAAGCACATCCTCTGGATCACCAAGTCCGTAAATTGCCGAAACACTTGCTACAACGATTACATCATCCCGGGAAAGGAGTGAAGAGGTAGTTCCAAGCCTCAGCCTTTCAATATCTTCATTAATATCCGCTTCTTTTTCAATATAAGTATCGGTTTCGGGAACGTATGCTTCTGGTAGATAGTAGTCGTAGTAGGAAATAAAATACTCAACAGCATTGTGGGGGAATAAACTCTTGAGCTCTCCAAACAATTGGGCTGCCAATGTCTTGTTATGGGAAATAACAAGTGTTGGCAATCCAAGTTCTTTTATAACATGAGCCATTGTAAAAGTCTTGCCTGACCCTGTTACTCCCAGCAAAACCTGATATTTTGCACCCTGCCTAAAATTTTCAACTATTTCTCTAATTGCTTTAGGTTGATCTCCCTTTGGAATGAGGTCAGTAACGAGTTCAAATTTCGCCATATTAAAATTTTAAGGTTTTTTTCGCTAAAAATCAATGGTTTTAAAGTTTTGAATTACAGACAGTGTGGGTTAAAATTAAGTGCAAAAGGGGGAGTTAATGTTGTTATTGTTTCTTTTAGCGAACTATTGGTTTATGCCGCATAAAATTTACGAACCTTACAGAGAACAAAGACTCTTAAGAGACTTTTATCAAAAAGAGGCGGTGGTTCAGAGTGTTTTTTCAAGGTTTAGATTGACAAATCCTGAATTTCATCCTGGGCTCCAAAAAGTAAAGAATTTTTCTAAAAATCTCAAAGATAAACAGCAAATTGTAATTAGGGTTCTTGCCCTGAGGGTTGAGTTTGAAGAAGAAATTCCAGATGATCCGAGAACCACAGGAAACGGCCTTTTTCGGGAAACCCCAAATGAAGAGAATCCTATAATTGGCTTGGATTGTAATGGTAGGCCATATTACAATCCTTACTATGACCCTCCCCATGACTGGACCTACTTTAACAATCAGATGAGGGCTCTTGCATCCTATGTTTACGCTGCGACCTTTGGTAAAGTGAGGCTTGAGTGGATTGTAAAACCTGATTCGGGTTTGCCCGCATATAAGGTACCCCATCCCATTGCATATTATGGTGATACAACCCAAATGGAGCTTGGTCTTGTAACATTTTTAAGGGATGCCTTTAGATCAGCGGACGAGGATCCAACAATTTCTTTCGAAGACCTTGATGGAAATGGTATTAAAGATTACCTTGAAGGCATTTGGGTGAGATATATAATCTTTCATGCTGGGTCTGCATGGCAGACGGACTGGATCGGGGATACCCCTTACGATCTTGCGGCAGTCACAATACCACCGGGAGCACTTGAATATTACTTGGGAAGAAGCTATCTCGTATTAAATAACGGAAGAGATACCTTGTACGACGCCTGCATTTTGCCGGAAACCATGTCTCAAGATGGGCTCGAAGTTAAATTACAGGGAACACTTTTCCACGAAAGCGGACACAATCTGTTTTTATTGCCTGACCTTTACGATACCTACGGAAGGGGTGCTGGCATCGGTGCGTTTGGTATAATGACAACAGGCCCATATCTCGAAGCCGAAGGCGTTCCGTCAGGGATTATCCCTCCTTTTCCTAATGCATGGGAAAGAATATTTATGGATTTTATTTTGAGAGTCATTTATGGAGAAGGTTTCCTTGATGGAAATGTTGTCATTACGGTAAAACCTGGGCAGGTATTTCAGGAAGTAAGCCTTTTCCCTCTTCAGATTCCCGCAGATTCCTTTGTAATGGAGAAAACTTCATCAGGTCTTTATTATGTTCATGGTAATTTTCTGGAAGATCCCTTTTCAAAACCCAGGATTGTAAAAATTCCAATAAATTCAAAAGAGTATTTCTTGGTGCAAAATTTAGCAACCAATATTGAGTCGAACGACTTTGAGAATTGCGGGGACACCATAAGAGTTTCCGGACGATGGAGCAATGGTGTGGTTGTGGATTTTAGAGGCGAAAATGATTATCTTCTTCCCGGAGATGGGCTACTGGTATTCCACGCAGATGATGATATCCTTTGGAGGAACTACCCAACCAATACTGTCAATGCTGTAAGGCCCATGGGCGTCTATATTCTTGAAGCTGACCATGTTCAGGATTTTCAGCGCTTTAACTGGGATTTCACACCATACTCTTATTGCTGGTTTGGTAGTCCGTATGATCTCTACTTTGAAGGAAACAACACTGCAATATCCTCAACAACATTGCCATCCTCCGTTGACAACCAGGGTAACAAAACTTACATTGAAATTTTTGATATTTCTCAAAAAGGCTACGAGATGAAGTTTAAAGTGAGACTTGAAAATACCCTTTCACCTTTTCCGATAAGAATAGGATACAGTGTCGTTGATTCCAATTCATCACGGATGATTATTGATGAACCATACGAAAGCTTTCTGGAAGGAAAGGATACTTTGCTTGTCGCTTTACAGAACATTTACAGAAAATCAGTTGACCTTTCAACCTTAGATACAACTATTATTGATTCTTTTGGATTGGTTTCTATTGTAAGCTACCAGGGCTTTGTGATCTTGACCGATACTTTAAAAGATGAACGTTTCATTAAAGAACCTGCCATTGAAGATGCTAATGATGACGGGAATTTGGACTTTCTCTGTGCATTAAACAATAGGAAAATAATTCTTTATACAACAAAAGATTCCAACGACGATGGTAAGCCTGACATCGTATTTAGCAAGACCATGCCTGAAGAGATAGTGAGTGTGCCATCCATATTTGAATTCAGCGGCCAAAAGGTTTTGGGAGTTGGGCTATTGGACAACAAATACTACCTTCTTAGATCCAGCGGAGATATTCTGTTTGTCTTAAATACCGGTGCTCCTGCACTAAATGTGCCAGCAACAAACGGCTTTCTCCTGTTTTATCAATCTTACGATGGAAGACTTTTAATCCTGACAGACAGGTTTGAAACCTATGAGGTTGATTCTTTCAACTTAATCCCATCAGCATGTTCACCAGTACTTATTTATGATTCCACAAGTGGAGACTACAGGATAATCTCAGTAAGCGGGCTCGGCGAATTAAAAGTTTGTAATGAAATGGGCGAAGTTTTAAATAAACGCAGGTTTGCCGAATATCCTTTGAATGGAATTGCAATAGGCGACTTAGATGCGGATGGAAACGAGGACATCGTTTATGTAAGCAAAGGATATCTCGTTGCAGTGAGTAAAGAACTTGCACCAATTAGTAAATTTCCCAAAAGTATTGATACAACAAGAACATTTCAACCTTTACTTGCAGATCTGGATGGAGATGGCTTTGAAGAAATTATTCTGCCAACAGATAGGGGAATACATGTTTACGGCTATTTGCAACGTGATTCAATGAATTATTATCCCGTTTCAAAGGGGCTCAATTCTAATCCATTCTTAGAAGATATTAATAAAGATGACATACTGGAACTCATATACATTACCTCAGATGGCTATATTTATGCCTTCCCGCTCCCAACTTTGCGAAGTGCGTGGAGACACTTCGGCTATTCTTCGGCACACAATCCCTTCGAAGTCTTATCAAAAATTTCTGACGCAGTTCCTTCACAGGAGGAACTTGTTTCTCTTGCGTATGTTTATCCCAATCCTGTATTTACACCATACCTAACCTTCCGCTTTAAGGTGCAGAAAGGGGGAAAACTAAATATTACCCTCTACGATTTTTCTGGAAAGAAAATAAGAGAAGCGAGTTTCGATTTTAATGGCGGGGTGGTAGAGGAAAAGCCCATTTTTGTGGGTGATCTGGGGACCGATATTTATACTTTAAAAGCGGTTTTTAAAATTGATGGTAAGGCTATAGTTAAAAGAGTAAGATTTATTGTAGGCAAAAAGGGGTGAAATAAAATGGCTATAAAAAAAGTCGGTTTAGTAACCGCAGGGGGTGACGCCCCCGGCATGAATGCATGTCTCAGATTTTTGATGAAGGGGCTAATTGACGAGCATTACGAAGTCTTTGGGATTTACAAAGGTTATAAGGGTTTAATCGAGAAAAATTATAAAAAGCTTTCCAAGAGGGATGCGGGTGGAATAATCCAGAGAGGTGGGACCATTCTTGGTACATCGAGGTATCCTGATTTTGTGAAAAAAGAAATTCAAAAGATTGCGGTGATGAATTTGGAAGAGATGGGATTGGACGCAATCGTCGTTATCGGTGGTGATGGTTCCATGCACGGTGCACATGCCCTTAGTCAAATGGGTGTAAAGGTCTTAGGCATTCCTGCTTCTATCGACAATGATATCTATGGAACCGATGAAACTCTCGGTGCAGATACAGCGCTAAATACTATCGTCAAGTCCATTGACATTATAAAGGACACAGCCTCTTCTCTTGATAGAGCCTTCATAATAGAAGTCATGGGACATACATCAGGATATTTAGCCCTCAATGCTTCGGTATCTACCGGTGCAGAGGCCTGTTTCATACCCGAGTATAAAACTGACATCGACGAAGTTGTAAAGAGGTTGAATCAAAGATTTATAGAGGGAAGATCCAATTCTATTATAATCGTTGCTGAAGGCTATAGTTCTGGATATAAAGTTAAGGAATTACTCGAGAAAAAAGGCATAAAATATGAATTGAGAGTCACGGTTTTGGGGCATCTTCAAAGGGGCGGGTCCCCCACATTTCGCGATAGAAGACTTGCCCTGGAATTCGCAAGCCATGCTATCGAACTTATCAAAAAAGAAAAATTTGGGGTAATGATTGCGAAAAAAGAGAGTCTCATTACTGAAGTCCCGCTCGAGGAAGTTGTTTCTCATAAAAAGACCCTTGAGGCATCACTTTTAAAAATGATGGATACTATAAAGTGGGAGGATTAAAATGCCGCTTTTACCTATGAAAGATCTCCTTACAGAAGCAGATAAGGGAAATTATGCTGTAGGGGCTTTCAATATCAACAACTTGGAATTTTTCCAGGCAATTATGGAAGCTGCCGAAGAAGAAAATTCTCCTGTTATTATTGCTGTTTCTGAAGGTGCGATCAAATATGCAGGAATTGAATTTATTGAAGCCATTGTGAGTGCAGGTGTTAAAAAGTATAAGATTCCTTTCGCCTTACACCTTGACCATGGCAAGGATTTTCAAAAAATTATGCTTGCTATAAGACATGGCTTTACATCCATCATGATTGATGTCTCTGATAAGCCCTTTGAAGAAAATGTGAGGATAACTCAGGAGGTGATAAGGGTAGCAAGACCATTAAACATCACCGTCGAAGCAGAACTGGGAAGATTAATGGGTAAAGAAGAAGAGGTTGAAAGTTTAACAGCAATCTATACCGAACCTAATGAGGCCCTTAAATTTGTTGAACTCACAAATTGCGACGCCCTTGCGATCGCCTGTGGTACTTCTCATGGTGCCTATAAGTTTAAGGGTGAACCAAAACTTGACATTGAAAGAATCAAAAAAATTAAAGAACTGGTGGGTATTCCGCTGGTTTTGCACGGTGCTTCGGGTGTGTCAGAGGATATGGTTAATGAAGCCAATTCTCTCGGTTTTAGGCTTTCGGGAGCGAAAGGTGTGCCGGATTCAGAAATTAAGAATGCAATTTCAGCAGGTATAAGAAAAATAAACATAGATACCGATTTAAGAATCAGCTACCTTATTGGATTTATGAAAAAAGTCAGGGAAAATCCTTCCGATATAGATCCAAGGACACATTTAAAAGAAGCCAAATTGAGGGTTAAAGAAAAGGTAAAAGAAAAAATCAGATTATTTGGCTCGCAAGGCAAGGCTTAATCTTCCATGGATCAACTACTTAATGGATTAAATGAAAGGCAGAGAGAAGCTGTAACAATTGAAGGTGGTCCTGTTCTTGTTATTGCGGGTGCCGGTTCAGGTAAAACGAGAGTTTTAACACACAGAGTTGCCTACTTAATTGGAATTAAAAAAATTCCGCCTCATAGGATCTTTGTTGCAACTTTTACAAACAAAGCTGCTGACGAAATGAAAGAGAGGATCAGAAACCTAATAGGTGCAGACATCAGAGATCTCTGGATCGGAACCTTTCACTCCCTTTGTGCTCGTATTTTAAGGCAAGAAATAGAAAAACTTGGAACTTATACACGATATTTCACAATTTTAGATAGGGATGACCAAAAGAAAGTTTTAAAAGAAATATTAGGGGATATAGGCGAGGAGAGTTCAAAACTCGAAAGTCTTGTGGAAAAAATTTCACGTTACAAAACAGGACTATTGATAACAGAAGATCAATTCTTTCTCACCGTTTATAAACATTATACCAGAAAGCTAAGGGAATACAACGCTCTCGATTTCGACGACCTTTTGATTCTGCCTTTAAGTATTTTCAATGAATTTCCTGAAGTCCTTGAATACTACTCTACTAAATTCAAACACATTCTTGTAGACGAATATCAGGATACAAACCACGAGCAATATTTACTTATAAAGGCCCTCTCTCACATCCATCGAAACGTCTTTGTAGTTGGAGACGAGGATCAGTCTATATACTCTTTCAGAGGAGCAGATATTCAAAACATTCTCAATTTTGAAAAAGATTTTCCTGATTGTAAAGTCATTAAACTGGAGCAAAACTACAGAAGCACTCAAAAAATTTTATATGCTGCATCTTCAGTAATAAGGAACAACAGATACCGTATTGGAAAAAATCTTTGGACGCTAAACCCTGAAGGTGAAAATCTTGTTGTTATGGAAACTGAGGATGAAGACGAGGAAGCGGAAAGAGTTGTAGAGATAATTAAATCTTTGAAACGCCCCCTTGGTGATTTTCTCATTCTTTACCGGATTAACGCTCAGTCAAGAGCATTGGAATCCGCCCTCCAAAGAAGTGGGATCACTTATAAGATCGTGGGCGGGATTAAGTTTTACGAAAGAAAAGAGATAAAAGATATTCTCAGCTACTTAAAATTTCTTGTTAATCCGAAAGATAGTGTTTCATTAGAAAGGATAATTAACATACCACCCCGCGGAATTGGTCAAGAAACTCTGAGAGTTTTAAAAGAAAGGGCGAGGGAACTGGATTTACCACTCTTCGAAGTCATAAAGGCTCATAGAGAACTGGATCTAAACCCGAGAATCCACGGTGCGCTGGATAATTTTCTCGTCTTGATTGAGACTTTGATGTCCAAAGTCACAGAACTTAGCGCTTATGAAATGGTTTCCTTCTTAGTAGACGAGATTCGCTATTATGATTATATATTAAGGTCCAATGATCCAGAAAAAGCACAAGAAAAGATAGAAAACGTCAAGGAGTTAATCGGGGAAATAAGAAAATTTTCTGAGGAAAATGCCAGAACCTTGACCGATTATGTGCTTATGGTTTCACTGCGCTCTGACATTGACGAATACAACGCGTCACCGGATTTTGTTACTTTGATGACGGTACATAATGCTAAAGGATTGGAGTTTCCCATTGTTATAATTACAGGCCTCGAGGAGTCAATCTTTCCCCACTTCCGATCCAAAGATAACCCTGTTGAACTTGAAGAAGAGAGAAGGCTTTTTCACGTTGCATTAACAAGAGCAAAGGAAAAAGTCTATATAACTTATGCCAAGTCAAGGTACTTGCGAAGAGGATATCTTGAACCCTCCCGGTTTATATACGAATTACCTGAGGATGTAGTGGATTTTGTAGGAAAATCAGAGGTAGAAACTGTTATTGAGAAGTACCATTTTAAAGAAAAAAAGAGAGGTGAATTTGAGCCTGGTGATTTAGTCCATCACCAGATTTTTGGTATGGGAAAGGTTGTCGAAGTTTACGAGGACAAAATAAAGGTTAACTTCTTTAAAGCGGGTTTAAAAACGTTGGTGCTTGAATATGCGAAACTTGAGAGAGTGGAATAAAAAATTATTCTTGAAAATAAACTGGGCAGATTTTCTCGTCATTACCCTGGGGACTCTAATTACTGCAATTGGAATTGTACTTTTCCTTGCACCCAACAAAATAGCCGCTGGTGGTGTATCTGGTGTTGGCGTTATTTTTTATCATCTTTTCCGCTTTCCAATTGGTTTAACAATGCTTGTTATCAATGCTATGCTCTTTATCATTGCTTTTATTCTCTTAGGAAGCGAATTTGGACTGAAAAGTATTTATGCTTCGGTAATACTTAGTGTATTCATTGATGTGCTGGAATACGTATTACCGAAGTCCCTATACATTAATGACCTCGTGATAGCAACAATCTTTGGAAATCTATTAACAGGATTTGGAATCGCTCTTGTTGTATCAAGGGATGCCTCTACGGGCGGAACCGATATTGTGGCTATGATCATAAAAAAGTATAGTAATATTGACATGGGAAAGGCCCTTCTGGTGATAGATTTCACTATAACTCTATTTGCTGGGATCTTTTTCGGAAAGATCATAGGAATGTATTCATTGTTAGCAGTGATTATTAACACAAATACAATTGACTATGTCCTTGAAGGAATTACAACCTCGTTCCAGGCTTTTATAATAACAGCAAAGTATGATACTATTAAAGAAAGAATACTTAAGGAAATAGGTCGAGGCGTAACTCTCATCAAAGCAATTGGTGGTTACACTGGTGAAGAGCGATTTGCACTGTGGGTTATTCTGAAATCACCCCGTGAAATAGTCAAACTCAAGGAAATCGTAAAAGAAGAGGACCCCACGGCCTTTATTACAATAACTCATGTCCGTGAGGTCCTCGGGAAAGGCTTTAAAAGAATTTCCAGTTCATTCTAAAATGGTCTAATTCCAAGCCACTGGTTTAATAGAAAATCGAGCCTTCCGACAAGCAGTGAAAATCTTGCCATTACAGTATACCCGAAGGAGGCCCCGAACCCAAGCATCAATAAAAATAAACCAACTTTGGAAATTTGCTTAACGCCCGGTCTATCATGGGGAATGGAGAAATAGAAATACACAAGTACTGAGATTACTCCGACAAACAGAATCAAGGCATTGATCCAGTGTATTAGGTCAGGGTAAGGAGGTCTCAAAATTGAGCTCTTGCTTTGTTCTATAATGTATGTCTGGATGATTAAAGGAATACTCAAACCCGATCCAATACCTAAAAGTACAGCCATGGGCCATCTTATCATAAAGGAAATTTTTGGAAAGGCCGAAGTCAGGTACATGAGACCAAGAACGAAAGGAATTATAAATATAAGCTGCTTCTCCTGAAACAGGGGTACCCACACGTTAGGGTAAAAGGAATTATTGTAAACCACAACAAGCCCGTATCCGGTAGCAAGCCCTACGAATAAGTGCTCTGCCATTCTGAAGAGCGGGTTATCTTTGTATAAAAAAGTAAAAATGGCTAAAGTAAGAAAAGCCTGTATCCAAATCCAAATATTTGTTGAAATATGCATATTACTTCCTCCTTCTTGATAAAAAGTACCCAATATTACCAATTATTATGAACAAAATAATGAGCAATTGACCAATAGAGTTCGCATCCATCCTTCTAATTGCATCAGTAGATGGTTTTCCTACATTCCTTTCCTTCAAAATTTGATTAACGGCGTGTTCGTATTCAGCTGCAGCCTTCATCCCTGCCAGCATACCTATAAATTGTCCGGCTTGTATGTATGGGTAGAAATCGCCTGCACTAACACCCGTGACTGCTGCTGCTACTTTGACACCATATTTGGTATATGCATATACTGCCCAAGTGGTGGGAATAGAAGATCCACTAAAGCTGATGACTAAAGCAATGTCTTTGTAGTTTTTTACAGGCTTAAGCGCATAAATTTCCTCTGTTTTGGTCCCAAAATAGTCGGTCTTATACACACTTTTTATATCTTCCCCTAATCCTAAAACTACTGATGATATACCTGCCTGGTATCCCAGAAACACGTAATCGGTATCTCTACGGGCACCTAATATCTCTTCTGCTTCTGTGAATGCATCGACAGCCAAACCCGCTCCCTGAATAATTAATGTCATCCCAATAGGTATAATCCCCTTCAAGATACAGTGTTTTACAACAGCTTTGTACATCGGATGCACTTCCGGTGCAACGGATGGGTCATAATCAGCAGAAAGAATCACGTAAGAACCCTTAGGAAGGGTGTCAATGTACTCAAAAACTCTCCTAACTTGTGGAGACATTTTTTGCGGGAAATTGGGCGGAAAAATTAGTGGAATAATTAAACCAATTAAAACCACAAGGTAAATGTATTTTCTTTCCAGTTTGCTAAGTTTAATAAAGAAATCTCTTACTGACATCTCAACCTCCT
>JASEFR010000022.1 GCA_030019025.1 bacterium | reverse complement strand
TATTTCTCCACAATATTTAAAACCTCTGTAACATCTCTTTCATCTTCTACGACAAACTTAAAATATGCTCTCTCGTAGTTTGAAAAAAAGTTAAGAGGCTCATTTACTATCCTCTGCCCTTCTTTAACACCCGAATTGGTAAGTTTTACAGAAACGTTGTAAGAAATATTCGGTATTTTATAAAGTTCCGTAGGGAAAATAGTTCCATTGGTTTCAATTTCAATAGATGGGAAAAAAGACTGAACTTTGCCTATGAGCTCTCTCAACGCCTTTTGTTGAAGGAGTGGTTCACCACCTGTCAAAACAAGATTATAAGCACTTCCACGAATTTCATGAATTTTGTTAACTATCTCACCTACTTCAAGGCTAACCCAATTATCAGCATACTCGGGGAAAGAAGAGTAAGCCGTATCGCAGAAAGTACATCGGAGATTGCATCCTCCAAATCTTACAAAAACCGAGGGCGCGCCAATGTTTGCTCCTTCTCCTTGAATGGACTTAAAAATCTCGGAGATAACTGCCTTCATTCTGTCACCTCATACTCCACCTTCTCCAGATCACCTCTCTCCATGCTCACAAAGCCACTCTGATTCGGGGTTTCGAACACTTCGGCCTCAACCCAGCTAACATTTTCAAACTCGCTCAATATAATGGAACAACAAAGAAGGGCGAGATTCTCTGCACTGGGATTCCTGTCGAGGACAACGAGCTTTTGACCAGCAGTCTTAAGCACATCAACCAGTGGATCTTTCCGATTAAGGATAACCTTGTGATCGAGGAGATTGTGTATTTTTTCTTTCAAAAGCCCGAAATCAACGAGAATGCCATCACCAGATACTTTCCCACCCATTCTCAACTTTATCCTATAACTATGCCCATGTAGGAATGCACACTTCCTGGTGTGCTCATACAAACGGTGTGCCGAATCCACTATGGTTTCCCATCTAATTTCAAACATATCACACCTCCCAGAAGTTCCTATAATTCACACCTTTTTCAAAGAACCAATTGCAAGGTGTAAACTGCAATTTACCAAACTCCGAAATTATAGAGGCATCACTTTGAAACAAGAACGGGCTGTCTGATGCTATACCTTGCAGATAAAGGTTATACCTTCTTATGAACTCCTCAATCTCACCTATCGAACTCACCTCTACTACTTGGAGGGTTCGAGGTGCCGAAAGTTCTACGAAATTTTTTGAAAAAACTACAAAAAAGTTATTACCCCTTCTTATCTCATCGAAAAATTTGAAGTTCTTGTATACCTCATATTCACTTTCATCAAAGTGAAAATCGCTCTCAGGGGGCAAAATTTTCGCAACTTCTTCAACAACATGCCACAATTCATCCCGCAGACGCTTGTTAAAAGTAAAAAGTACACGCAGAGAAAGACATCCCTTAGTATCAAAGGCAAGGTTATCCCAGGCAACTCTCTCAAAAACTCCTTTATCACCTTTTCCTTGGAGAATTCCGACAGAAAATTTAGGGCCAAAAAACCTGCCTGGCATTTCAAGTGCTTCAAAGACCTTTTGAAGACTTTCTCCACCAAAGCCTATAACAAAACGATAATTCTTAGCCCTTTCAAAAGCTATTGAGTGTTCCAGATACCCCCCCTCCATCCTCAGGAAATTACCCAGATAAGAATTCAATACCTGAGATAGATTGACATAAAAGGAGCTTTCCCTCCGTGGGTACTTAAAAAAAACTTCCCTTACTCCACTTATTAGCAAAAATGGTAAAAGTTGGAAAGGAATTACCGGAACATTTCCGGGCAAAAAAACAAAAACATTTTTAGGTCCTGAGGGATAATTTTCGAGCTTTTCATAAAAATCAAGGCAGAGCAAATAGTGTTCAATGAGAGAAACCAAAAGATTTTGCTGATATTGAACATCAGATTTTATTTTCCCAACCTTGAATCTTTCTAAAAAATCGGATAGCGCCAATCTATATTTATCTAAAAGTAAAAGCACATCCCCTCTCATCTTCCTGAACCCTTCCCAAAACGTCAAAACACCTTCCTTTTACGACAACACGGTCGGGAACAAGCAGGGCAGAAACGGTGTAGAGATTTGCAAAATCAAAAACCTTCAAAAGGCCCTCTCCTTCTGTCAAGATCTTGGCATAAGGATGTTCTTTGTAAATACCTTTGCAAACGGAGTAAAACTGAGAAAAGAGTTCAGTCATACCATACTCAGTATAAAATTCCGAGTTTTCAAAAACTAAACCAGCTAAAGAATAGAGTTCACTTCTTATATACCTTCTTTTTAAGGCCTTGTAACCACCCGTCTCGATAATTATGAGTTTCTTTGCAAACCTTACTCCTTTTTCTATCATATATTCAGATACCCTGAGAAGTTGGCTGGAGGTGAAGAAGAGAACAGAACTCTCTTCAACTTCTTCCAGGCTTCTAACAGCCTTCTCAAAATCCTCAATTTCATAACTGTCATTTAAATATATTACTTTGTATTTTTCTTCAAAAATTTTTAACATGTAAGCCAAGGAAGAACGGTTTGCTACTTTAAAATCGGGAACGAAGGAATAGATATGTTTTATGTTGAGATCAGGAAAGGATCTGAGAGCAGATATCCTGTAAAGTTCGAGAGAACGGGAATTGTAGAAAACACGAGACCTGTTTCCCGTTGTTCCACTCGATTCAAAATAGTTTTCAGGCTCACCCACAAAGATTTCATACTTCTTAAAAAACTCAACGGGAAAGAAAGGTATTTCTGAAATCTTCCTTATTTTGTCTATCCCGTTAACTCTTAAAAAATCAGCGTAAAAAGGAATTTCCCTTTTCTGAAATTCAACAATTTCAATGGCCAATTCTTCATCAAATTCTGTTGAGTCACAAATGTACTTCGCCACTTTTTCGTGGAGTTTCATTGGCTTAGAACTTCCCTAAGTACGGCGACAAAATTATCAATAATTTCCTCAGTTATCACTACAGGTGGCGTTAATTCCAAAACTTCTCCATAAGGACCGGAAGGCAGTGTTATATAACCTTTTTTAAGGAGCGCTCTCGAGATGTCAAAGGCTGAAATTCCTTTGAGTTCAATCCCTATAAGGAGGCCCCACCCCCTTACATCCACGACAAATTCTCTAAACTCCTCTTGGAGAGCTATAAGCTTTTTAATGAAGTAATTTCCTTTTGAATCTGCTTCGTCCCACAGTCTGTTTTTCTGTATGTGGTCCAGAACGTTTTTTGCAACTTTGCATATCAATGGATGGCCTAAAAACGTGCTGGTATGAATAGCTTCACCTTCTGAGACAGGCCAGGCGTCCATTACTTCTTCCCTCGCCATCATTGCGGAAATGGGGAAAGATGACGACAAAGCCTTGCCAAGGATTATTATATCAGGCTTTACATCAAAGTACTCGAAGGCAAAGAGTTTACCACACCTCCCAAAACCTGTAAAAATCTCATCAAAGGCAAGAAGAACATTGAAATCTTTTGCCATTTCCGATATCTTTTTTACAAATTCCGTCGGAAACTTCCTAATACCTCCTCGAGCTTGGATAGGTTCAAGGAGAATCATCGCTACGTTACCACTCTGCAAGTGTCTTTCAATGATCTGCAAGACCTCTTCTGAACTCTTTTTTAGCCCTGGGAATGGAACAGATATACCCCAATCTGGTATTGTCCCGCAAAAAGGCTGTCTAAATTTGGGATTAAAAGTCACGGGTAAGGTTCCTATGGAAAGCCCATGGTAAGCATTCTCAAAGGAGATCACTTTTTGTCTTCCGGTGTAAAGCCAAGCAGTCTTTATAGCAGATTCAACCGAATCGGCGCCATTTTGTGCAAGAATACCTTTATATCCACCACCTAACAATAAATTAATCCCCTCCAGAAGTTCCACTTTAGAAAGGGAAGGCAAAACGTCACCCATCCCATTGACAATATCAGCCGTGTTGATAGACTCCCGAACAAGAGGGTGATTGTGCCCAATTAGGGAAACGCCAAAAAAGGAGGTCAGGTCAACAAATCTGTTCCCATCGACATCCCACACATTCACCATATAACTCTTTTCAATAAATATGGGAAAATCGTCTGAAACATATGTGATATTCCGACACTCCACAGATTTTAAACGATTCATTAAATCTTTGGAAACCGGTCCGGGCACCTCTGTTCTTATTAGAGGAAGTTCAAAGCCCTTCATTACATTGTCTCGTAAATAAATTTTAAAACTTTCTCTACAAAATATTTGGGTGAGCCCGGAGTATTGTTCAACATAACGACATAGATATAATCCTCACCCTTCCTCGTCCTTATGTATCCCGCAAGATTAGTTACCCCTGAAAGAGTTCCTGTTTTCCCGCGAAAAATTCCGCGCAAATCCTTGTAATTGTTCGCAAGAGTCCCATCGACATTCGCAATTGCAAGCAAAGATGCAAATTCGGGGAAGTGGCTCATATTTTTGTAATGATAATAAAGTAATTGAGCAAAACCGTGGGGGGTTGCCAGATTATACCTTGAAAGGCCCGATCCATCAGCAGGTTTAAAATGGTCAGAGAGCTCGGCAACTTTAAGAAAACTATCAACTGCTGCCAACCCTTTCTCAAAACTTCCCTTCCCTCCATATAGCTCTCTACCAAGGGTCTTTAAAAAGGCCTCACCATATATATTTAAGCTGTACTTCATAAAATCCATCAAAAGAATGTAAGCAGGCTTTGAGTCGTAAATGTAAAGAGTATCAAACCTTAATGCAGGTAAATCCGTTATAATTTTGATATCTTTTACTTTAATTGAAAGAATCCTTAACAAGGAATCAACCTGCTCTTTGAAAAAATTTTCGGGCGTTATTATGCTCCTCGTAGTAAAAATCTGTTTACCTATGTCCCCTTCGAAAATTGTTATAACAGTATCACCGCGAACCATGTCATACACTTTATAACTACGGCCACCTCGAGTAAAGGATTTAAAGAACGATGTTCGGGGAAATGGAACCACTCGAGTTCCTAATCCGTTCATTTTGAAAAGCGAGATCTTCACCACGTTATTTTCTAATATAAAAGAGCTAACAGGCGCCATGTACCCCTTGGCTAAGTTGTTGAATTGCCAGCCCATCCCATATCTAACGGAGTCATACGCCCAGTCAACCAGGTAAAGCGTATCGAAACTCAAAATGCCAGCGCTTTTAATAAAAGAAAAGATTTCAAAAAGGTCCTTTACCTTTAAGGATGGATCACCACTCGCCAGAAAATAAAGATTGCCACTTTTGGAGTCTCTTAAAAGACTGGTTTTGAAAGTATAGGAGGGGCCAAGAAAATGGAGAAAAGTTGATGCAATCAAAATCTTATTAAGCGAAGCGGGAACAAAATAACTATCTCCATTGTAGCTAAAAACTTCTTGCCCCTTTCTGTCCAGAATGACGATTCCCGTAAACCCGCGTTTAGGCTTATAGTACTCAACCACATCCTTCAAATTTGTGAAGGTTTTGGGCTCATAATACAAAACCGAAAACATCAGTATTAATTTAATCATTTTTCATCCTCCTCAACAGTTCAGTCGTAGAATAGCCCTTTAAATAAGGAGCAATAACCACCTTTCCACCATAACCCTCAACAATATCCTTTCCCACCACCTCATCAGGAGTATAATCTCCACCTTTCACTATAATATCAGGCTTCAATAATTTTATAACTTCATAGGGTGTATCTTCCTCAAAAGGTATAACATAATCAACCATTTCAAGAGAAGAAAGAACGGCCATCCTGTCTTCCAATTTATTTATGGGCCTACCCTCTCCTTTAAGCTTCCTTACTGATTCATCACTGTTTACAGCAACTACAAGCAAGTCTCCCAGCTTTTTAGCAAAGTAAAGATACTCAATATGACCCCTATGAAGTACATCAAAACACCCGTTCGTGAACACAACTCTCTTATTACCCTTTAAACTATTTAATATTTCGGCCAGCTCTTCTCTCGTTTTAATTTTATCCTGTGCCATTTTGAGGATTAAATCTTGAATCTCTCTAACGACCCAATGTCCCTTCGGTAAAACATATTCTCGAAATGTATTTTTTCAATTTCACTGTAAATTCTTTCCGCCGCAGAATTAAAATCCTTATCGAGGACTACAAGGTTCAAAACCCTCCCACCATCGGTATATATCTTACCATCTATCTCCTTCGTACCCGCGTGGTAAACGAGTATATCCTTGGTTATTTTATTCAAACCGTGTATTGACTTTCCTTTTTCATAGTGAACAGGATAACCGCCGCTGGCGATGACTACGCAAACTGCAACCCGTGTATCAAATTCTACCTTTACGTCCTTTAGTTTGTGCTCCTTTGCAGACATTATAATTTCCACGAGATCATTCTTCAACCTTGGAAGTACTACCTGGGCCTCGGGATCACCGAGTCTTACGTTGAACTCCAGAACTTTAGGCCCTTTTGAGGTCCATATAAGGCCAAAGTAAAGGAACCCCATGTAGGGAATGCCTTCTCTTTTTAATCCCTCAATTGTAGGTTTTATTACTGCATTTCTTGTGATATTTTTCATTTCCTCACTGAGGAAAGGGACGGGGGAAACCGAACCCATTCCACCCGTGTTGGGCCCCTTATCACCATCGTATGCCCTTTTATAATCTGAAGCATCACCTATCCAAAGAAAATCTTCACCATCGGTCACCACGAAAACCGAGTACTCAACACCAGTAAGAAACTCCTCTATTAAAATTTTCTTAGAAGACTCCCCGAATTTCAACTCTACCATATACTCGTACAAAATGGAAATGGCTTCAGCAGGTGTATAGGCAATAGAAACACCTTTTCCCTCTGCAAGCCCATCTGCCTTGATAACAATTGGATAACTATCAAGCCCTTTTACGTATCTTAAAGCTTCTTCATAATCATTAAAAGCTTTGAAATCGGCAGTAGGAACCGCATTTCTTTTCATAAACTCCTTGGCACGAATTTTTGATGCCTCAAGAAAGGAAGATTCTAACAGAGGAGCAAAGACAAAGGTCTTAGAATTTGATTCCAAATAATTCTTTATACCTTTAGAAATAGGAAGTTCTGGACCAGGTATCACAATATCAACCTTTTCTGAATTCACAAAATTTAAAATCGATGCAAAATCGCTGATTTCTATGTTAACATTTTCTGCGTATCTTGCAGTTCCGGGGTTTCCAGGAATAACAAAAAGTTTCTCTACCAGTGGAGATTGAGAAATTTTGTGTGTAATCGCATCCTCACGGCCACCCTTTCCTATAACCGCAACTTTCATCTAAAGACTCCTTACTACTCTTCGGATTATCTTTTCCAACTTTTTGCCCGCTTCATTGGCTATTTGTAACACCTCTTCATGGGTTGCAGGAGAAGGAGCATAAGGATTTGCCACATTGGTAATTATAGAAAAAGCAAGGACTTTAATACCCATGTGTCTTGTCACGATGACTTCCGGAGCGGTTGACATTCCAACCGCATCTCCTCCGATTGCCCTCACAAAGAGGTACTCTGACGGAGTTTCCAGAGAAGGACCTTGCAAAGCCACATAAACCCCTTCTTTTAAAAAGACACCTTCTTCAAGTGCCGACTGTTTTGCAAGCTTTCTAAGTTCCTCATCGTAGGCATCGTGCATTGATGGAAAACGTGGACCAAATTCTTCCAAATTGGGGCCACGGAGAGGATTGTCAGGGATTAAATTGATATGATCCCTGATAAGCATGATATCACCGGGTTTCATTGAAGGGACAACTCCACCAGCAGCATTGGTAAGGATTAGTACCTTTACACCAAGCGGTTTTAAAACCCTAAGAGGCAATGTAGCTTCCCTTGTGGAATAACCTTCATAATAATGAAATCTACCCTTATAAACCAGTACCTTCTTACTTTCAAGTTCACCGTAAATCAAAACCCCTTCATGTCCCTCTACGGTAGACACGGGAAACCCTTCAACATCAGAGTACCTAATTTTGAAAAACTCTTTTACACCATCTGCAAGAGACCCAAGGCCAGACCCAAGTACAATTGCAGCATCAACCTTATCCACACCCTTAGATTTTAAAAGGCTCACTGCCTTGGATATAATCTCACTTTCCCTCAACGTCTCCTACCTCCCTTGATAGAAGTCTTAAATAGTATTCCATTTCGCCTCTGAGTTTCTGTAGAATCTCATACTTTCTTTTCTCCAGCCTCTGAATCTCGTCTTCCAACCGTGACCTTCTCAGAGCCACTTCCGCAATCATCTTCTCTGCCTTAACTTGAGCCTCTTTTATGATATTCTGAGCCCTTTCCTGAGCGTTGGTGATAACCTGTTCAGAAGACTGCTGTGCAAGAAACAACGCTTTTTTGAGACTCTCCTCAAGTTCTTCGTACTCTGAAAGCTTCTTTTCCATAACCATTATTCGCTCCTTAAGACGCTCATTCTCTTGGATTAGCTTCTCAAACTCATTTGAAATCATCTCTAAATATGTAAGCACTTCCTCGGGGTCAAACCCCCTAAACTTCGTTTTAAAGGTTGCTTTTCTAATTTCCAGCGGAGTAAGCCTCATCTATTTACCTCCCCAAAAATTCCCCGCCCAATCCTCAAAAGATTGGCGCCTTCTAAAATTGCATAAGGGTAATCTTCTGTCATACCCATAGAAAGCCATTTAATGGAAAACCCAAACTCCCTTTCAATTCTTTCCTTTATATCTCGCAACCTGGCAAAAGCCTCCCTACTTCTTTTTTCTTCAACGGGATAAGGGCCCACAGTCATAAACCCTGTAAGCATAAGTTTATCCCTTTTAAGGATCTCTTCTACCAGTCTATCTACTTCTTCGATTTTACAACCTGTTTTCTGAGGTTCCATTGAGGTGTTCACTTCAATAAATATTTCTAACGGTTCAGTTAATCTCCTATCAAGGGCCTCGATAAGTTCAACTCTATCAACCGACTCTATAACATTAAAAATCTTCAATGCGTGTTTAACTTTGTTAGTTTGAAGGTGCCCTACCAGATGCCACTCAATGTCCAAAGAAAGGAAAGGTATTTTAAGAAGTGCCTCCTGAACCCTGTTCTCTCCCATAACTTTAATTCCAGCCTCATAAGCCCACAGAATTTTTTCAGCGTCTACTCCCTTAGTTATTGCTTCAATCAATATATCCCTTTCGATACCATAACGTGCCTTAATTTCTCCAATATTCTCTCTTAATCTTCTTATATTTTGCTCAACTGTCTCCTTCGTGAGCACCTTCAATTACTCCTTTTAGATACTTATAAATCTCATCCTTCAAACTTTCGTCATCAACCTGTAAAAAAAGTCCTCGAAAATTTTCAAGGGGTGTGTTTTTCTTAAAAGGAGAAAGAAAAAGGCCGTACCTGTCTTTTACGATTTTTTTATAATAGCTAAGGTCTTTTTCAAGAATGTAAAAAGGTTTCTTAATATAAATTTTCCCTTTTTCAATGCGGTAAACGGTCTTTGTATAGAACGGGAGAAGTACAAGAGCAATTACTATTAAAGAAAAAATTCCCCAGAACGTCCCAAACGCAAACCAGAAAATCCCTACAGAAACCACAAATAAAATTAGAAACTTAGTTCTTCTTTTCTTATCCCTAACAGGAAGTGAATACCACTCCTTTGGTTCCGACATATTTATATGTGATGGGCATGCCCGTGTTCCAGTTCTTCTGGCGATGCATCCCTTACATTTACAACTTTTATGTGAAAATGTATTCTATGGCCTGCAAAGGGATGGTTAAAATCAATGGTTACGTTCCCATCCTTAACATCTTTTACATAAAAGGGTATTTCATTTCCTTCTTCAAAATGGGCATAATACTGCATTCCAACAATTGGTTCCTCTTCACCAAAGTATTCCTGTGGAATAACCTGAACCGCTTCGGGATCATACTCACCAAAAGCCTCGTCGGGCTCCAGCACTATGTCTTTCTCTTCACCAACCTTCATACCTTTCATCCCATCTTCCAATTTCGGAAAAATTTCGCCAACGCCAAAAAGGAAAACAAAAGGTTCCCCCTTTGTAGCGTCAATCAAATTCCCATCATCCAGAGTCATTGTATACTCTATCGCTACTACTTTTTTGTTATCTACAACTTCCATTATTTCCTCCTCTTCAGGTTTTCATAATTATTAAGTCTCGGGAGTAAATTGTCAAAAAAAAACGGCGTACTTCAAAAATGATATGCTCAAAATGTTCGTTGTGCATTTACAAGCTGTCAGAAGAACTGGAATTAAGCTATATCAAATCACAGCTTACTAACAATCTCACTACACTTAAGCCTCCGTAGCAGAAGAAGAAGCCATAATTCAGCAATTAAATAGACCTTGGCTTCCTCCCACCTCGTTTTAGGCTTCCTAATTCTTTCTAAATACGAAAAACGAAGTTTTCTTAACCCGTCCACCACCCCCGGGAATAGGAAAGCCATTAAAATTAAGAAAACGTTGTTTTTAAACAATAGGAGTGTAATTACAGGGTTGATAATATAAAGTGGCATACTTATATACATTTCAAACAAATCTGATGACGTTCGTTGGGGTGTGTCCCCTCCTGAATAGAGCAACATTGCTGCTGAAACTCTCATTAAAACCGCACCCCAAAATTGATAAAAGAAACAAAAGAATGCTTATTCTGGCAGTAAAAGCAATAAAGGTTATTACAGAGTATTCTTCCTTTTGTGCAGGACATTTCACCAAGGTAGCATAATACAACCGGAATTTGTGCGTCAATCTTTTGAGGCACAAATGGATACGCATCTGCAACCTAAAATCATTATCCACGCTTTCACAATACAGTGACTCTGATTTATAATTGACTATATGCAATTTAGCGAAATTATAACAGAAGCCAAAAAAGTCATAAAAGGACAGGATGACATAATCAAAGCAGTCTTAACTGCTATTGTCGCCGATGGGCACGTCCTCCTGGAGGGACCCACCGGCGTTGGCAAGACGACTTTTGTACTAACCTTTGCAAAAATTTTTGGTCTAACCTTCCGCAGAATACAGTTTACAAGTGATGTCTTGCCTTCAGACATATTGGGAACAAACATTTTTAACTTAAAAACAGGAACTTTTGATTTTCACCCTGGCCCCATCTTTGCCAACTTCGTCCTTGTTGATGAAATTAACAGGGCCTCCCCCAAAACCCAGAGCGCCTTAATTGAGGTGATGGAAGAAAGACACGTTACAATTGAAGGGAAGACCTACGAGCTTGATAAACCTTTTATAGTTTTTGCGACGCAGAATCCCATGGACTACGCAGGAACATTCCCTCTTCCCATTACACAGACTGACAGGTTTCTAATGAAAATCAAAATAGAATATCCTTCAAAGGAGGTAGAGCAGGAAATACTAAAGGCAGGGGACCCAAGATATTTAATTCCAACCCTAAACCAATTAGTTACAAAGGAAGAGTTTCTCACCATCCAGCAGGAAGTTTCAAAGGTTAAGGTGGACGATTCTATCATTGACTACATCTCAGAAATTGTTATCTCCACAAGAAGTAATCCCTCTATCAAAGAGGGATTAAGTTCAAGGGCATCTATTCACCTTTTAAAATGTTCAAGAGCTAAAGCACTCATTGAGGAACGAGACTACGTAATTCCAGAAGATGTTAAAGAAATTTTCCCTTACGTGGCAAGTCATAGGATTATCTGTGACGTTCCAGCATGCGATGTCTCAGTTTTTCTAAAAGATTTCATAGAGAAGATTCCCGTTCCAAGATAAATGTTCAGAAAGCCCAAACCTTTTGTTTCCTACGTAAAACTTAAAAAATGGGGTAGGTATTACGCTATACTTACTTTATTGCTCGGTTTTGCAGCGGTAAACTCAGGGAACAATCTCCTCTACTTCTTTCTTGCAGCGCTATTATCCATAATGGCACTCTCCGGTTTTATAAGCTATCTAAGTTTAAAGTCCATCCAAATCTCTATAATAGCACCTGAGGAAATGTATGCAAAAACGGTTAACTATCTGAAAGTCAGAGTAAAAAACAAAAGTCCTTTGCCTCTATTTCTCATCTACGTCAAAAGATCAGAAAAAGAAAAAGTGGTTTTTGAAATAATTCCACCATCAAGTTTCAAAGAAGGACTTTTGCCCTGCTACTTTGAAAAGAGAGGCTACAAGGACGTTGAATCAATCTTTGTTGGCACCACATTCCCACTTAGTTTTACCATAAGGGAAATGTTCTACCCCATGAATCTGAAACTCCTTGTTTTCCCACACATATACAAAATAGAGAGGGATATAACAATAGAGTCTCCAGAAAACACAGGATGGGGAGCAGAATCAAGTAAAGAGGGCGCTATAGGGGATTTCATGGGACTCAGGGAATACACCTTTCAGGACAAAGTCTCAAGAATTCACTGGAAAAAAATCAAAGACGAAAGACTTTATGTTAAAATATTCCGGGACGAAAATTTTCAGGTCTTAAACCTTGATATCGCTTCAACTGCATCGGAAGAGGAAATCGAAAGAGTAGCTTCCTTAGCAGTCCAATACTTAGAACAAGGACACAGCGTGGGATTAAAGATTGATGGCAAAGCCATTATTCCCCCAGATTCTGGCATTAAGCAAAAGATAAAAATTCTTGAAGAACTCGCTCTTTTAGGTTATGAAAGTTGACAAGAGAATAAAAATCGTTGTTTATCTACCACTCACCGTTGCAATGGTAAGCTTAGCTCATACACTGGCACCAATGGGTCTCTCTTTCTTAGTTCTTCTTTTTATCTCATTTTATCTGGATCTTACAAAAGAATTTTATATTTCCAGCAAAATTTTGACAGTACTTGGTGTCCTTTTGACCCTTTTCCTTTTTATTTTAGCCTTGAGAATACCCTTCGAAGCAATCGCTTACTGGATCATGTCCCTGAGCATCATAAAGATTCTCGGTAAAAAAACTTTGCGGGATTTGAAACAAATTGTAGCCCTTTCTTTTTTCAACTTTGTTGACAGCGCCATTTTTCACTACTCCTTTGTCTTTTTACTTTACCTTGTACTCTACATAGTTTCAGCCTCCATAGCCTTATTAATAATCACTTACATAGATGACCGACGAGAAACAAACCTTGAAGAAGACCTCCTCAAGACACTGAGAAACTTTGGAATTGGATTTGGGCTTGTTACTGTTTTGATGTCACTTTTCTTCTTCATAATTCTTCCCCGTTCCCCATATGTTCTTATCCGCGCTCAAATTTATTCGCCTGCTCGAAAGGAAGGATTTGGCAACGAACTCCAAATCGGCAAGGTGGAATACATGAATAGAAGAGACCAAGTTTTAATGAGGATAAAGCCACTCATGAAAAGACATGAAAACTTCCTCTATGTCCGTGGAAACGTTTATAACGTTTACAAAAAAAACACTTGGATAAGAGTCCCTGAAAATACGACGGGATGGAGTTACAAAAGTGACTCCAAATATAGGGCGGGGGCAAGGACTTTCTTAATCACCCTTGAGCCAATGTCCACAAAAGCTCTTTATGCTCCTGACTTTCCAGAATCAATAGATTTTAGAAGATTTTCATTTAAGAAATCTTGGGGAAAGGTGTTTTTAACGACAGGACATGAAATCAACAGAAAAGTCAATTACAAAGCCTTTTCATCCTCAATTCCCGATAATGAATTCCCGGTAGGGGTGGATTTCCTGTCGGTTCCAGAGGCATATATTGAAATAGTTGATTCTTTAATTGAAGAGAATAATTTTAATGGGACTAATCCTGGTGAAATTGCACAAAAAGTAAAGGAATATTTTTTGAAAAATTACAAATACTCCATTGAACTTACCTCAGACACAAACTGGATACATTATTTCCTAAAGACTCGCAAAGGCCACTGTGAATATTTTGCAACCCTTACTGCTTTGATTTTAAGAAGAGTAGGAATCCCATCAAGAATTGTAGCAGGCTATATTACAAAAGAATGGAACTCCTTTGGAAACTACTTCATCGTGAGGACAAGACACGCCCACACCTGGGTAGAATATTTTTATACCAACAGATGGATTCCCCTCGATCCGACCCCTCCCTATCAGGAAGAGAAAATAGTCTTAAATAAGCTAACAGAATATTTTGATTACCTTTCATATGTCTGGACAACACAAGTTCTTGAATTCAGTTTTACGAATCAGATTAGAATATTCAACGCAATCCAGTATTCCATTAAAAATCTCTTCAAGAAAAAACTTTTAACCCTATTGGGGAATGCAGCATTCATATTTATAATCGCGCTCGGCTTTGTGTTAGTTCTAAAGCGAGTAAGATACAAAACTCATCCCGCTACTCAATACTACAGAAAGTTTGAGAAAATATTAAAAAGAAAGGGGTACAATTTAACCCCTTCAATGACCGCTAAGGAAATCGCAGACCTTGTCAAAATTCCCGAAGCTACTGATTTTCTTGCCGAATATACAAAATGCAGATTTTCAACGAACTGTGACTTAGAAAAACTTAGAAGAAAATTCGAAAATTTTAGACAGAGTATTTCTTAACCAATAAAGAGGCGTTGTGTCCTCCAAAGCCAAAAGAATTTGAAAGGGCGTAATTTACAATTACTTCTCTATAAGTTCCGGGAACATAGTCAAGGTCACACTCCGGATCTGGAAATTCGTAATTTCGGGTAGGATGTATTTTATCGGTATAGACACTCATAACGGATGCAATGAATTCCACTGCTCCGGCAGCCCCAAGTAGGTGTCCGGTCATGGACTTAGTAGACGAAACAGGAATCTTATAGGCATGCTCGCCAAATAGTTTCTTAATCGCCTTCGTTTCGGCAATATCGTTTAGCTGGGTTGAAGTACCGTGGGCGTTTATGTAACTTACTTCTTCAGGAGAAATTCCAGCCTCTTCAATAGCAAGTCTCATTGAATTAACCGCTCCCTCGCCATCGGGATGTGGTGCTGTTATGTGATAAGCATCGGCAGTGGCTCCGTATCCGACCACTTCTGCGTAAATTTTGGCCCCCCTCTTTAGTGCGTGTTCGAGCTCTTCCAGAACAACAGCACCAGCACCTTCAGCCATTACGAAACCGTCGCGTTCTTTATCAAAGGGCCTCGAGGCCTTCTGTGGTTCATCATTTCTTGTAGAAAGAGCTCTCATGCTACAGAAACCAGCAAGTCCGATAGGCGTAACAGGAGCTTCAGCACCACCTGCGATAATGATATCAGCATCACCATATTTGATCATCCTGTATGCGTCACCAATAGCATGGGCGGAGGAAGCACATGCCGAGACTACAGAATAGTTGGGGCCTTTGAAACCATATCTCATTGCAATGTGCCCCGGGGTAATATCAACAATCATCATAGGAACAAGAAAAGGACTAACTCTTCGTGGTCCTTGCTCTTTGAGTTTTATAACCTCTTCTTCCAGCGTTTTAATCCCGCCTATCCCTGAAGAGAATATAACCCCAACCCTACATGGATCGAATTTACCCTCAATTAAACCAGCATCACTTACCGCTTCATGAGCAGCATATAGTCCATATTGGGTTACGAGGTCCATTCTTTTAAGTTCTTTTGGATCAAACCGTTCTTCTGGATGAAAATCTTCAATTAATCCAGCAATTTTGGTCGGGAACTGGGATACGTCGAACCGGTCGATTACTTTTATTCCATTTTTCGCAGATAAAAGAGCCTCCCAGAAATCATTTACATTTTTACCAACAGGGGTAACCACCCCCACCCCTGTAACTACAACTCTTCTTTTCATATTAATTGAAAAAACAAACAGGTTAAAAGCAGAATAATAATCCTGCTATCTTAACCGCCTATCTTTGCTTTTATGTAATTGATTGCATCCTGCACAGTTCTTATTTTCTCCGCATCTTCATCAGGTATCTCAATTCCAAATTTTTCTTCTATAGCCATAACAAGCTCAACTACATCGAGAGAATCAGCACCAAGGTCTTCCATGAACCTTGATTCAGGCTTTATCTGATCTTCAGAGACTGACAGTTTGTCCACTATTATCTCTTTTAGAGTAGCAAATATATCCATAACTACCTCCTTTTGAACTTATGTTTTGTTTCTACTTTTTGCCGAGGGCGGGATTTGAACCCGCACGGGTCGAACACCCACTGCCTCCTGAGGGCAGCGCGTCTGCCAGTTCCGCCACCTCGGCGATGTGTTAATTTTAGGGAAAGGTAAAGGAAAAATCAAACGACATGGCCTTTTATAAAACGTATTTTAAAAAGCCTTATCAATTAAAAGAAAAGACTTTCTATTTGCTTTCCCAGGCCAACACATTAAAATATTTAAGGACAAGGAGGAAGTATGAGACTTATAAAAATACTTTTACTCATTCTCTCATCAGGGCTCCTTATAGCCGGAGTTGAATTTGAAGATGGAAAAGTGGTTTTCTCTCTTAAAGATCCACAAGCTAAAGATGTAGTTGTCACTGGCACTTTTTCCAACTGGAGTCCAGCAGGGATTAAAATGGCTCAAAGAGACAATATTTGGACTGCAAAAATAGAGTTAAAACCGGGAACCTATGAGTACAAGTTCATAATTGATGGTGTGTGGAAAGAAGACCCGGATAATCCTTGGAAAGTCCCCGATGGATTTGGTGGGTCAAACTCAAAATTCACATTAACTGATAAAGGAGAAATCCTCTTTACTGAAAACCCTCAATTAAGTGTCAGCGCCCTAAAATCCTTAGAATATATAGATGGTAAAGTAATTTTCAGATTTTACGACAAGGAAGCTAAAGAGGTCTACCTTGCAGGCACCTTCAACAATTGGAGTCCTAATGCATTAAAGATGGAAAACAAAGGAACATACTTTGAGACTTCTTTAGAACTCAAACCAGGAGTTTACGAATACAAGTTTGTTGTTAATGGAAATACCTGGAAGGAAGACCCATTTAACGCAAGGAAAGTTCCTGATGGATTCGGCGGGTTCAATTCTCAATTTGAACTGACTCCAGACGGTAAGCTTCTCTACTCACCTGCATCTACAAAACCTGTGGAAACTGAAGCCAAATTTGACTGGAAAGGCCCTGAATATACTCCAGAAGGAATTTTATTCAGATTCTATGCCCCTGATGCTCAGGCAGTTTATCTTGCCGGTACTTTTAATAACTGGGCACCTACGGGATTGCCAATGACCAAAGACGAGAAAGGAATCTGGAGCGTAAAAATAAAACTCATTCCTGGAAACTATCAATATAAATTTGTTATAGATGGAGTAAAATGGCAAGAAGATCCCACAAACCCGGCAAAGGTAGATGATGGTTTTGGAGGATTTAATTCTGCTTTCAAACTTACCGACGATGGCAAAATTCTGCTTGAGGCTGTGGGGCCCACAACTCTTCCCCAAGAACCGGTAATTAAATCACTTAAAAAACAGGGAACTCCCATTTACCTTGCAATTGTCTGGCATCAACACCAACCGCGTTACTACAAGGATCTTAAGACAGGAGAGTCTTTTGCACCATGGGTTAGACTGCACGGTATAAAAGACTATTACGATATGGCAGCAATTCTTTATAATTACCCAAAGATTAGATTCACCATCAATCTCACACCGGTTTTACTCATGCAGCTTGAGGACGCCATAAAATTGTACGAAGAGGGAAAGTCTCCCGATGTGGACTTCAGGATGACATTGAAAAATGCGGACTCACTTACTTATGAAGATAAAAAGTATCTCCTTGCTAACTTTTTCAGTGCAAGCTGGGATAATATGATTGATATCTTCCCCAGGTACAAGGAGCTTAGAACAAAAAGGGTCTGGAATCCAGATGGAACAATAAACTTTGATGAATCAATCAGGAGATACACCACTCAGGATTTCAGAGACCTTCAGGTCTACTTTAACCTCTGCTGGTTTGATCCTGATTTTCGAAACGGTGAAGTAGAATTGCCTACAGGAGAGAAGGTAAGTGTTAAAAAATTTGTTGAAAAAGGCCAGAATTTCACTGAGCAGGATAAAAAAGAAATTCTCGACATACAGATGAAGATCTTAAAAGCAATAATTCCCGTCCATAAAGATCTGCTTTCCAGGGGCCAAATTGAAGTTATAACTACCCCCTACTACCATCCAATATTACCACTTATTTACGACACCGAATCGGCACGAGAAGCAATGCCTAACGCAAAACTTCCCGAAAGATTTTCATGGCCTGAAGATGCAATATGGCACGTGAAACGGGCGGTAATTAAGTATAAAGATATCTTTGGCAAAGAACCCGTAGGCATGTGGCCTGCGGAAGGTTCCGTGTCCCATGATATTGTACCCATCGTCAGACAAAGCGGGTTTACATGGATGTGTTCCGATGGCCACGTCCTCGCCCGTTCTCTTAAAAAAGCAGATTTCGGCGATGATGACCTTTACAGACCCTACGCTGTGGTCAATGGAAAAGACACAATTTATATGGTATTCAGAGACACCGACCTCTCTGACAGAATAGGTTTCAGGTACAAATCCTACTCAGGTGTTCAGGGCGCCAACGACTTCATTCTTAGGCTTTACGAAATTCACACCAAATTTGCAAAGGATCCCGAACCTCATCTGGTTACCGTAATTCTTGACGGCGAAAACGCCTGGGAATGGTATAAAAATGACGCAAAGGAATTTTTCCATTCTCTTTACTCCCAGCTCAGTGAGGCGGACTGGATTATAACTACCACTCCCACAGATTTTATAAAACAATTTCCACCTAAAAGAGTGATTACCCATCTCCACGCCGGTTCCTGGATAAATGCCGACTTCTCTACTTGGATAGGGGAAGATGAAGAAAACCTGGCCTGGAATTATCTCGGTTATGTGAGAAAAGAATTTGAAAATTTCAAAAAGTCAGAACAGTACGATGAAACAACCTTAGAAAAAGCCTTTTTAGAACTGGCATCTGCCGAAGGGAGCGACTGGTTCTGGTTCTTTGGAGCTGACCAGAGCGCAGGCGACGACCGATGGACCGACATAATGTTCAGAAGAACCCTTAAAAATGTCTATGAAATCCTTGGTAAGCCCTATCCCGACTTTCTTGATAAGTCAATCCTGGAAGAGGCGAGAAAAACCTCTTATTCTGCTTCGGTCATGGCAAAATCCGACCCCCGGATTTCAGCAAAGGAGATTTACAAAATAAAAGATGTTGAAGGCGATGATTACGGCCCTGGTTATTATCTCTATCCGTCAAACGGCGTATTTAAGAAAGGCATTTTTGACATCAAGGGTTTAGAAATTTTTGAAACAGATAAAAGCTACATCTTTTCAATAAAGGTAGGAGAATTGGATAACCCATGGAATGCCCCCTATGGATTTTCACAACAAATCTTCTTCCTCTATATTGATAATAGAGACGGCGGAAAAACTGACCCCATAAAACCTTCCCTCAACTATCAGATAGAAAATCAATGGGATGTTGCCATCATGGTCTCCGGCTGGGATAACGCTTGTGGAGTCTATAATACTTCTATGGAGCTCCTTGAAGTTCCTGACATTTACGTAGACTACGAAAACAGAGAAGTCGTTTTTGCTGTCTCCAAAAAGTTTACAGGGGATCTGAAAGGGGCAAGAATATCTCTAACCGGCTATTCATACGATGGTTATGGAAAAGAAAGTTTAAGAACATTACAATCGGCAAGAGGCGAATGGGAATTTGGTGGAGCAAAATCCACGTCCGCTCCTAAGGTTATTGACCTTTTACACCCAGATAGGGGTGTACAAGAAAAGGCATTAAGTAGCTATGAGAGAGGCGAAACAGTAAGAATTCCTTTTCTCAATGTAAAGTAGAGAGGAACTTTTTCTGAAGTTCATTTTTGAGATTTTTTAAACGGTTTACCGTTTCTAAACCGTAGTAAATTGCCGGAAAAACTGAGTTGTTGGTAAGAAGCGGGTCAAATAGTTTAAATTCCTCAATAACCCGATTTCCCAAGGGGGTACCAGGGATAGGTGAAAACTCTGAGAGAGAAATTCTGATACCAAATTCTGAAATTATTTTAATATTTTCCTCAACCTCCTCTGGACTTTGCCCGGGCAGGCCAAGAAATATGTAGGCGGTTATTTTATCTCCGGAAAAACCTGCCTCTTTTAAATTCTTTACAGCCTCTTCAAAATCTTTATAGGAGAGTTTAAAACCCACCTTTTTCAAAAGATCTGGATTAATCGTCTCTACACCCAGGAATATCGTCTCAAAGCCCATCTCTTTAAGAAGGATTGCCGTCTCTCTATTAATTTTTCTTACATGAAGGGCATTGGGTGTATGGAAGCGGATTTTGCCAAGTAAATTCCTTTCCCTCAGTTTGTCCTGAAAAGGCAAAAGTCCAGCATCGAGATTGTAAAGCAATGCATCATCGTAAAATACAAAATCCCTAACTCCTTTACCAAAGTAAAGTTCTTCAACAAGACCCACAAGTCTTGAAACGTCAAAGGTTCTAAATCTGGGCTTAAGCAGAAATGACGCACAATAGGTACACCTTAAAGGACAACCTTCATTAATCCTCAAAACTGCATAATTTAAGTCCTCATAAACTTCATAGTAAGGAAGCTCATCAAGAGGATTTAAATAGAAATTTTTACTCCAAAAGCTTTCCCAGTTATCACCCAATACAACTTCATCAGCTCCGAGAGAAAGGTAAAACTCATGCATTAGTGTCGCTGCAATTCCTCCCACAACTATTCTCGCCATTGGCCATCTTTCCCTTGCAATATCAATTACTTCCCTTACTCCGAGATACCAATAAGTCATCCCAGTAGTTATAAAAACAAAGTCATATTCCTTAGAGAAGGTTTCCTCTAAAAAAATATCAGTCGGTAAGCCGTATCTTTTAAATTTTCTGGGAATAAAAGATATAACATCCGGTTTTTTTACCTCCTCATAATAAAACTTTCCCCTACCATACTCATCGGTCTTTAAGTCCAGCTTCTTATAGAAAGGATGTCCTCTGTCAAGAAAATCAAAGAAATTAAACTCAATCCCTTCCTTTTTCAATGCTGATGCTATTCTCAAAAGGCCATATGGCTTTAGCCAGTAGTCATGAAGGGCAAAATCATAAACAGGAGGATTAACGAGCAAAACTTTCATTTTTACTTTAAAACCGCTACCCTTTTGATTCTCACGGAACTCAAATCGCGCCTATCGATTCCAAAACTCTCTTTTAAAAACTTATGAAGAGAACTCTGGCTCAAGTCCAAAATGAACTCCTCAGATTTTCCATCCTTTTCCAACCTGAATTTCGCTGTGCTAAGCTTTTTCCAGTCGGGTTTTTTATCCATAGGCTCAATTGAGAGAATTTCAAGCCCTGAAACGGACACATAGTTTAAACTTTTGACAAGATTATCAAGATCTTCAATAACCTCTGCTTCAAAATAGAGGTATTCTTCTTCACTCTCAACTCCAAGGGGTAGTGGATTTGGCATAGAAATCTTAGGATGGGGTACATACCCCTGAGAATACCGAAGACTTACACCACATGCCCTAAGCAGATTAACGATTATTTTGGAAAGATCCCTCTGAGAGATAAACCTTGACCTATCTTTCACTTTATAGACCATCAAATATCCACTAAATCTAACGGCACTTTTTTGCCCTAGATTATTCCCAAACAACTCAACCTTTTCAACCTTTTTGAGTCCCTTTTTGCAAAGTTCATAACCTTCCCTAATCCAAAGACCACATCCTTGACAACCCTTTACCATGCAATCCACCGTATAAGTCGTTTTCTTAGATCTGAAAAATTCACTCTTTAAAAATTTAGGATAAACTCCTGTCTCTATAATCTCCCAGGGCATCTCTTCTTCGGGACTCCGACGGGAAGCATACTTTATGGGGTCAACACCATTTTTTTCAAAAGCTCTTAAATATTTGTTAAAATCAAAAAACTCACTTCTTGAATCAAAAATTGCTCCTTCTTTGTAAACATCAAGCAAAACAGGGGCCAGGGCCCTATCACCTCGTCCGAAGACACCCTCAATAAGGCTCATTTTCGGGTCATGAAAACTGAGGGTTAAGTTCTTCAGCCTCCCTACAGCTTTTTTTAAATAATCAATCTTCAGGTATATCTCTTCGGGGGGCTCCTGACGGGCATATTGAAACGGTGTATGGGGGCGAGGAACAAAAGGAGAGATAGAGGCTTTAAAATTTAACCTCTTGTAATGGGTTGAAAGGTCCTTCAAGAAATTCACCATCTCTTTAAGGTCCTCTTCTGTTTCACCGGGTACACCTATCATCAAATAAAGTTTAACATGACGAAAATTAAATTGAACAGCAAGGTCCAGCGTTCTAAATATGCTCTCAAGAGGGACATTTTTGTTAATGACTCTTCTTAACTTTTCTGAAGCCACTTCTGGTGCAAGGGTGATGCCGAAACGTCTGAGTTCTTCAAACTCCATGAGTAAACTTTCGTCTAAGGAATTGATGGGAAGGCTTGGTAAAGAAATGTGGGTATTTCCAAACCGCTTTTTAAAAGCCCTAATAAGCTCATTTAAATAGGGATAATCAGATATGGAAAAGGCCAGAAGACCCACTTCATCAAAACCTGTTCTTTTCAGCCCCTCATCTATGATTTTTAACACTTCTTCCGGATCACGAACTCTCAGAGGTCTGTAAGTGAATCCCCCCTGACAGAAACGACATCCCCTCGTACATCCCCTCATAAGTTCAACAACATAGCGGTGGTGTACGATTTCCATCGTAGGTACAATTTGGTCCACAGGAAAGTCATCATAACTGAAATAGGCAGTTGCACGTTTAGTTTTCTTTGAAATTTCGGGCACATAAATACCTTCAATTTCCGCAATCCCTTCATATAACTCGGAAATGGTAAGTTTTCCCCTTTTGTAATCTATGAGATAAGGTATCAGCTTCTTAACAACGTTCTCACCTTCCCCAACCACAAAAAAATCTACGAAAGGTTCAAGGGGAAGGGGATTAAAGCTTGAAGGTCCTCCAACGACAACGAGAGGATACTTACCTTTCATTCTCTCTTCTCTCAGCAACGGAACCTGAGAAAGTTCCAAAGCCAAAAGCACATTCGTATAGTTCAACTCGGTATGGAGTGAAATGCCAAGTAAATCAAGATTTTTCACCGGTGTAAATCTTTCAAGGGTAAAAAGGGGAATCTGTTTGTGCTTCATGTATTCAATAGCATCAATCCACGGCAAAAATATCCTTTCCGCGTACACATCAGGATAGCTGTTAAATATGTGGTATATTATCTTCAATCCTAAATTGGACATTCCGATTTCGTAGATTTCAGGATAAAGCAGACCTACGTGCAATTTAATATTATCAAGAGGTTTTCTAACAGCGTTAAATTCCGCTCCAATGTAGCGTGCTGGCCTTTCAAGGTTCAGGAGATAATCTCCAAAGGGATGATTCATACCGAAAACCTAATATGGAGAATGTCTCCATCTTTCACGATGTAATCTTTGCCTTCAAGACGGTAAAGTCCCAATTCTTTTGCCTTCTTTTCACTCCCAGCCTTTTTAAGGTCATCAATGTTAATTACCTCTGCCCTAATAAACCCCCTTTCCATGTCACTGTGAATCTTACCGGCCGCCTCTTTAGCAGTAGCTCCTTTCCTCACAGCCCAAACCCTGGCTTCTGTTTTACCAGCGGTATAGAAAAAGGTTAATTCCAGCACATCCTTGACAACACCAGAAATGGCTGTTTTAATGTCATCCTTTATTCCAAACTCTTTAAGAATTTCAATCTTCTCGTCCCCCTCTAAGCCCATTAGTTCTTCCTCAACTTTTAAAGAAGTTACAAAATAAGGTGAATTCCTTTCTTCGATCTTAATAAGAAGTTCAGATGGGAGTTCTTCTCCGATTCTGGATTCCTCGCGATTTATGACAAAGATTTGTGGCAAAATGGAAAGAAAAACATACCCCCTTATCAGGTCTCTTTCTTTTTCTGATAAATCCAAGGAATGTAAAGGTTTTTCATTAGAAAGCCAAGAGTCAACTTTCTCAAGCAAAACTATTTCATCTTCATTAATCTTCTTTTTAATTCTTTCTCTTTTCAGCGACTCAATACGTCTTTCTACGAAATCAAGATCAGTAAGAAGAAGTTTGTACTCCAGATTGTAAAAAGAGTTTTCAAGGGTAGTTTCTTGAAAGTCAGAGATAACACAAATCAAGGCATCAAAATCTGAAAGCTCATTTTTGATTTCCCCTCTTTTTTCATCTTTCCATAATTTGCCCAGCCCATCAAAATCGAAAACCTCAACGTGCATAGGAGTTTTTTTACCCGAATTGTAAAGCTCAAAGAGATAGTCAAGATTGGGGTCTTCAAGAACAAAGGTACCCACACCCGAAAAGTAGTTTGAACTACGTGAAAAGTTATTATTTGTTAGAATTTTTAAAAGGGTAGTTTTTCCTGCAAAGCTCTCGCCAACAATTGCTATCTTCATCAGAACAAACCCGTTATCTTACCGTTTTCATCAATGTCAATAAACTCAGCAGAGGGAGTTTTGGGTAAGCCAGGCATGGTCATAATTTCCCCCACAATGGGAACTACAAAACCTGCCCCCGCACTCAATCGAACTTCTCTAATATGAAGTGAAAAATCCCTTGGCCTGCCAAGGAGTTTCGGATCTCCGGAGAGGGAGAGTTGGGTTTTTGCAACACAAACATATAAATTCTCAAATCCTTGCTTCTCAAAGTTCATTATATCTTTTTCCGCATCCCTATCTATTATAACCGCTTTGGCGCCATAAATCTGCTTTGCAATTTTTTCAATTTTAACAGGTATCGGGTCTTCAATATCATACACAAAATTTAGTTCCCCATTTGCTTTCTTGACAGCTTCAATCACCTTTTTAGCAAGTTCAATGCCGCCTTCCGAACCCTTGGCCCAGACTTCGACAATCGCAATGTCTTTACCCTTCGAAAGAACATAATTCACAACCAGCTCAAGCTCTTTCTCGGTATCTGAAGGAAACCTATTCAAAGCCACCACAAAAGGAATATTGAAAAATTCCAGATTTTCCATGTGCTTATCAAGATTTTCAAGGCCTTTTTTCAAAGCCTCAAGATTCTCAACGGTAAGTTCCTGCTTTTTAACCCCACCATGATGTTTGAGTGCCCTGACAGAAGTCACAAGTACAGCAGCCTTAGGTCTTAAATTCCCCACGCGAGAAACGATATCCACAAACTTCTCACCTCCAAGATCCGTGCCAAACCCAGCCTCAGTAACCACAAAATCGGCAAGCTTCAGAGCAAGTTTTGTAGCTATGAGAGAGTTAGTACCATGGGCAATATTTGCGAAGGGGCCTGTGTGAATAAAGGCAGGATTGTTTTCCAGCGATTGAACAAGGTTGGGTTTGAAGGCATCCCTTAAGAGGGCTCCAACCGCACCCTGGATTTTCAGGTCCCGGATTCTGATGGGGTTATTTTGCTTGCTATAACCGACTACAATATTGGAAATTCTTTCTTTTAAATCCTTGTAATTTAATGACAAACCAAGAATTGCCATGATCTCTGAAGCGGCGGTTATGTCAAAACTATCTTCCCGTGGAAACCCGTTAGAAGGTCCACCCAGGCCCACAATGACTTTTCTGAGGGCCCTATCATTCAGATCAACCACCCTTTTCCAGACCACCTTCCTGTAGTCTATTCCAAGTTCATTACCTTGGTGAATGTGATTGTCAATGACTGCTGAGATTAAATTATGAGCGATAGAGACTGCGTGAAAATCACCGGTAAAATGAAGATTTATATCTTCCATAGGAACAACCTGAGCGTATCCTCCACCTGCGGCTCCACCCTTAATACCAAAAACGGGGCCCATTGAAGGCTCTCTTAATGTAACAATAGATTTATAACCCAGCTTGTTTATAGCATCAGAAAGTCCTATGGAAACCGTAGTTTTCCCTTCACCGTATGGGGTTGGAGTCGTTGCCGTAACGAGGATTAAATTACCTTCTTTCTTTTCTTGAAATTCTTTAGTTTCCAGTATTTTGGGGTTAATTTTAGCCTTGAAATCACCACAATGGGTGATAAACTGGCAATCAATGCCTAACCTCGCGGCGATATGGTCTATGCTTAAAAGTTTTACACTACCTGCAATCTCAATATCGCTTTTCATTTCTAAAAATCACTCCTTTTATTAAATTTCTAAAAATCATAACATCGGTAACAGACCCGACACCACCAGGCACCGGTGTAATAAAAGCACTTTTTTCCTTAACTTCATCAAAATTAACATCGCCAACAACTTTATCACCGACCTGATTAATTCCAACGTCAATTACAAAGGCCCCTTCTTTTACCATATCCGCCCCTATAAAGCCTGCACGCCCTACCGCGACAACCAGTATATCTGCCTCTGTTGTATAGACATTTATATCCTTCGTGTAAGAATGACATACCGTGCAGGTCGCATCTTCATTCATAAGCATAATAGCAATAGGAAGCCCAGAACGGAAACTTCTTCCAAGAACACAAGCATTTTTCCCACGAATTTCATAGCCAGCCTCTTTTAATATCCTTATCACGGCATCTGCAGTGGCAGGTCTAAGGCCCTTATCTTTTCTTATAAGTTTTCCAAGGTTTAAAGGACTTGCGCCATCTACATCCTTTTCAGGCAGAATTAGAGAAGTATAATGGAGGTAATCACTCTTATTAGCTATTTGCAACATAATACCATCAACAAAATCATTCACATTGTATTCATAAATTGCACTTTTAAGTGTTTCAAGGTCTTCGAAGGTTTTAACCTCTACCTCAACCTCAAGTTTTTTTGCTACCTTCTTAAGTGAACTGACGTAGAGGGCATCGGAAATTTGAGGATTATACTGAAAGATAGCAAGTTTTAGTGGACGGTGAAGATTCAAACAAGCAATCTGTTCTTTTAACTCCTCCAGTACTTTTTCCCTAATAAGTCTTCCATCAATAATAATTGCCGACATGAAATAATTTTAAACCGGGAAATACGGAAATTAAAAAGAATGGCGGCGGAGGGAGTCGAACCCCCGACACGAGGATTATGATTCCTCTGCTCTGCCAGCTGAGCTACACCGCCAGGAATAAGACAGTAGCGGGGGCTGGATTTGAACCAGCGACCTTCGGGTTATGAGCCCGACGAGCTACCGGACTGCTCCACCCCGCGTTAGTAATATTATTATAGTGCAAAGATGTTGTTCAGTCAATATTGCGAGCTCCCTTTGAAACACTCTTAAAAAGCTCTAAGAATATCAAAAGGCTTACCAAAATAGAGACCAATCCAAAACCTACACTCGCCATCCTTCCAAACTTATCGGCAAGAATTCCTGACAAAGCAGAAAGAAAAATTGCAAAGTTTAACGTCGAATTCAAGAAACCAAAGGCAGTTGCTCTTTCATTTTCCCCGGAAAGCTTTGTGACTGCAGAGTAAAGGGTAATATACATAAAATTCCAAAGGGGAAGAATCCAGAAAAAGGCCATTAGATAACCCTTAGAAATCGCAAGAATTGCGATATTCAGGAAATACACTGATGATAAAAGAATCAGACTTTTCCACGGTTTAAGTTTTTTAACCACTTCACCATAGAATTTGCTCACCAGAGCCGACAAAAATGCGGGCACAGATGCCCATACAATTCCATATAAAAACTTGGACTTTCTTAGCACTTCATAAAGCTTAACAGAAAGAATTCCATATGAAGTGGAAATCCCAAATTCCAGGAAAAAGGTCCCGATAGCAAGAAATACTAAAAGTTTATTCAGTTTAACTTTAAAAATAGAGTTTGAAAGTGGTTCAGAGGTATGGTTATCAGAAAAAATCCGGTAAAAAACGACTATTCCTAAAGCCCATGATAAACCACTTATTATATATCCAAGCCTGAAGAGGCTGGGATCTCTTGACAAATAACCCATAATAATTCCACTGAGAGTCCATCCAATGGCTTCCGCAAGAAGATAAGTAGCAAAAGATCTTTCAGCATCTTCACTAAAAGAAAACATGCTGTTAATAATAGGTATGGCAATGGAAGCAAAAATACTTAAAAATAGTAAAAGGAAAAGCAAAGCGCCAATTCTATTGGAAAATCCGAGTAGGAGGACAAAAATTCCACCAAGACTGCTAAGCAAGAGAAAAAGCCTCCTTGAAATCACATCGGCGAGCCTTCCCCAGAAAACCGAAGTCAGAGCAACAAAGGCAGGCAGACTGTCAATTAGCAAGATTTGAAAATAAGTCGCACCAAGATCAACAAATCTTGGCCTTAAAAGAATATAATACGAACCGTAACCAAAATAAAAAAGTATAGTTGCTAATATTTTCAGAGTCATACCGGTGAGTTTCAAATTTTAATGTTCAACATGCGAACAAACTGTGCATTTAAGATTCACGGACTGACAATGTTACATGGGAAACCGCTCCCAGATGCTCCAACTTCAAAAATATGGTAAGATCTTAGTCTTTTAAAAATCTCGGTGTCAGGACATATTATAGACAAAATCATATCAGCAACATCCAAGGTGCTTGAAATATTGAGGGGTTAATTTTATAATTTTAGCACTGCGCTGCTAGCTCAACAGGCAGAGCAACGGATTCTTAATCCGTGGGTTGCAGGTTCGAGTCCTGCGCAGCGCAGTTTTATTTTTTGAGCCTAAATGAAGTTGCTTTAAATTTCCGTGTACTTTTTAAAATCAAACACATCTTATATCTGCAATCTTATTGGGTTCTATAAGTTAACGTTCTCTCCCATCACAAAGTACATTGCGTAAAATAGATGCCAATATCATACTAAAACTTCACTTCTGACACCTTTGTATCCCTTGCCCTTGCATCTTCTATGTTGTTTATTGTTTTGTGCATTTTACTCTACGATAATAAAAGTGATTATAGAAACTTGGTCCGGATAATACAAGATAGATAGGGTGCAGATAACAAACTTGCTTTTGGCTCAAAACTTACAGGAGGCATTTATGACTGGGCAAGGAAAGAAACAAAGCATTATGTTTTTAATTATCACAAAGGATCTCTCGCCAAAAAGGACATTTCCGATATAATAACGCTTCTGGAGAATGGTTATTACTACATTTGCAGGGTTTTAAAAGTAAAAATGAACTTTAAAATCAATTATTTTTTATGTGAATCCCAGGAAGAATCAGGAGAAATTTATGGAGACAACTAACCTGCAAACGGCGCTGTGATCCTGCCAAACAGCATATATGCAGTGTACAACGAAAAAATAAAATGCATCGGTTCCCATGAGGATACCCAGATAATAGCATATAACACCATTGTTAATCCTGAACAGGCTTTGATTCAGGAAGGGCTGGCAATGTTCTTTGACAGTGTTTAGTAAAATAAGTACTCAACAAGCTCGTAAAAAAGTTCTTGCATATAGTGTAAGTCCTTGCTTCAAAAATAATGTAGTTAGCGCCTTATTATGTTCTATAAGGGACCTTACTGCTTTTTTCTTTTACCTGGTTATTCGAGTGCTTCAGGTAAGCATAGATTAAGAATGCCTACCTGAAGGCAATAATGCTTATTGTCCGTAATGCCAAGATACATTTCGCCGGATTCAATTAATATATCTTTCAGTGGCCTGCCTTCGCGAGAAATAGCTATTTTTATACTGTCCCCCACAGTATTTTCTACTCTCAAAAGAAACACGACACTATTTTGAGTCTGATATAACGGTGAAAACTCAACAGTTACCGAATCAAAACTCATAATCTTACACGATTCTATGTGTGTTCTTGTTCCAAGCTTAAGAAGATACAAACCCTCTCCTGGATATTTGAGCACAAAATCATTCTTGCAGCTGTCCGAAGTTATATACTCCCATTCAACCTTTTTCTTAAAAACCGCCAGAAAAGTAGGGGAATACGTGTACATTCCGTTATAATAAGGAAAACCAGAAAGTCTTATCTTCTTTCCATCGACCAAGAATTTGTATGCTTTCTCGGTATTATCTACCTTTCCCCCAAAATACCACTCCTTAAGCAATACTACGCGGTAGTTATCAAAGGAAAGAAGATTTACCATCATCTGCATATGGGACCTCGTGCCTTTCTGGCATATGTCCTTAAGATCCCTGAAGCCCTCTCCTCTACCTATATTAATAACAAAGGGCTTCGTTCCTGAGTAAAATGAAAGCGACACAAGATAAATATATATCAGTTTCACTAACATGATTACTATATTTTATTGCTCAAGACAAAGGAATACAAAAGACTCCCGCATATTTCGGATAGGATGATACATTCCGCCCATTTGGTATGCATTGTCCGCCTATCTTATATTTTGCCTAAACATATACTCAATTAGCTTATTAATGTCCGCACTAAAAAGAACAATATATTTGTCCCCCGCTACAGCATGGTCGAGGAGCTTATTTTCAATAAAGATTGCCCCTGTTAGAAAAACAACAACTGGCACATCTATAGGATATTTTTCACTACCATACAGTTCACAAGATTTCAAAGGTACGTACAGAGGATATTTTGTCCTTGCCAGAATTCTGTAAGGGTTCTCAGGGCCCAAAATTGCGAGATTTACAGAATAAGCCCTCTCAATACAATTACTAAGTCCGTAGAGTGATCCAATTTCCTGACTTATTTCACCAACAGCATGGTAAATAAGAAGAATGCCTTCCTTCGTTATTATTACCTGGGTTCCTGCCCTATCTTCTCCTTTTACCTTCACCATTTTCTGTAAATCTCGACATATTTCTTAGATGTTACCGCCCAGGAGGTTTCCTTCTTTTACTCCTCAGCCTTTTTAAACACATAATTCTTGAATTCTTCATCCTCAAGCAATCTCTATACGGCCCTTGCAATTCTGGAAGAATTATAGGGTAAAATCAGAAATATTTTTCAAATCCTTCAAACTTACGGATTCTTGATGCAATGAATGTTCTCCAGCTCCAATTGCAAGATGGAATGAAGTAGAAGCAGATCTATCCTCTTCATAATATGGGAAAAGAGCAACATCATTGCACTAAAAATATATGGTACATCCCCATTAGGATAGAAATAATTAGGGAAAATGACTTTTTCTTTTAACCCAAATTCCTCTATCTTTTTATAAACAAACTCAACATAATCCTTGTCTTTCTGTTTTGCAGTTGGAGCAAGCCCCAGCACCGAAGAGATAAACATCCTCCATTTTTTCGGAAATTTCTTTCTAAGCCTAAAGCACTATGTAAAGATTCTTAGGTTCCACAAACCGAACATAAGAGGTATCTTATCTTCCGATGGTAATTTAAATCTCTCGCGTGAAGTCTTCCTGTCCTCATTACTTATCTCAGTCCCGTGAGGAATTAAAACAAACATAAACTCAATAGCAGGGCTCTTCAAATCCCTTTTGAGCTTACCACTTTAAAATTTGCGGAAAATTGCACAACACCGTCATTTTTAAACCTCAAAACTAAGGACAGTATTGAATTCTTGTGTTTCAAACGAGTATTAAAACTAATCCATTAACTTTTAAAAGCGAAGAGGTAAGAGCATTAAGCACCCGAAGCTTCGTGAGACAGGCTTATATCTCCGGCCTTTAACAATGCCCACTTAGTGACAATAGGACCAAAGATTTCATAAAGTACGGTTGTACTAACAATGGTATCAAAAATTATCGCTCCGTAAGCTGGAAAATCACTTTTTGCTATAAGCGCCACACCAAGAGCCACTCCTGCCTGGGGAATTAGTCCAAAACCCACGTACTTTTGGATATTCTTGGGTGCCCTTCCAAGTAGTGCCCCTAATCTGGCCCCCAGGACCTTGCCAAGCACTCTTGCAAAAAGGTAAACAACGCTAAATATACCAAGATGCTTCAAAGACTCAAGCTCTAAGTTGGCGCCTGCGAGAACAAAAAAGAGAAGGTAAAGGGGGTATTCCAGGCCCTTAATAACCTGAAAGAACCTATTATCTCCCTTCAAAGTATTCACAACAGTAGCGCCCAGAACCATACTGGAAAGAAGGACGGATACGTGAAGATGCTCGGCTATTCCAATAGCAAGGAAAATAAAGCCAAGTGTGTAAATCTCAAGTCCCTGCTCCGTTTTAACTAACTTTGAAAGGATCTTAAACAAGAAGCCAAGGGATATCCCAAGGGCAAAGGCACCACCTACTTCAAGAACACCACGTCCCACTGCTTCAAGCACTATCGCAAGTCCACTGCTTCCACGCATCACAAAAACTTTTGCAATCGCAAGAGAAAGAGAAAAAATAATGAGACACCAGGCATCATCAATAGCCACAATGCCAAGCAGTATATTCGTAAAAAGTCCTTTGGCTCCGGATTCTCTCACAACCATTACGGTTGCAGCAGGAGCTGTAGCAGATGCTATCGCACCAAATATTATTGAGACATAAAAAGACTGCCTCAAAATAAAGTAAAAGGCAAAGGTCACAATGAACCACGCACATACTGACTCAAAAATGGAAATTAATATCACGGTTTTCCCAATCCTTTTAAACCTTTGCAGAGAAAAATTTTGACCCAAAGTAAATGCCACAAACCCCAAGACAATTGATGAGACAAATGAGGAGGAAGATAGAACTTTATCTGACACAAGATTCAGAAACTCTTCTCCAATAATTATCCCGAGAATGAGATATCCTGTAACTGTGGGAAGCCTTACTTTTCCTACTATTTTAAAGGCAAAGAAACCTGTAAGAAATATAATACCTAAACTTAATACGGGGCTTAGATGCATTCCTAATAAATACCTTTCTGCTTAAACAAATATCTCACGATATCAAACAATCCAATAATACCCTGTAGCCTTCCCTCCCCATCAACAACTGGCATCTGCTCACTCTTATGAATTTTCAACTGCTCATAGGCTTTTTCTATCTCCTCATCGCCTTTTATCACCGCAAAATCCTCGTCCATAATGTCTGCCATAACGACGAGAATTCCCAGCTCCGGTCCAATCTCAACCTTGAAAATATTTTCATCCCAGACCTCATCAACAAAGGGTGATATCCTTAAAAGTTCCCTATTATATGGAAAGAAAACGTCAATGAGATTGCGCAACCTTACCAGCCCCACTAACTTTTTATCTTCATCAACTACCGGGACAAGTGGAAATGTGTGGAAATTATCAAACTTAATTAGTAACTCTCGTAGAGTTGTGTATTCACCAACATAAATCACATCTTTATTCATTATATCCTTAACAAGCATACCCCTCCCTCGCTTTGTAAATTTTAACACCCAAATAACATTTTATCAAGAGGAAGGTAAATTCAAAGACAATTATAAACTCAGGAGTAGAAACCCCAAGAAACATAAACCTGAATCTCATTTTTACTTTCTATCAGGTATTAAATGCTTTTCTCACACAAGTTATCTCAATTATTCAAAATGCTTTAACACTGGTGACCTGCAGATGAAAATACGAAATACGCGTTTACTTGTTGAACCAAAGGGTGGTCTATATATTATTTGTGGTAGTACCAGTGAAGTGAGGTATTTTTATAAAGATGTATCTTCTGATGAATGGGGAGGTCCTATTAATGTAACAAATATAAAAGGGGCAAAGTATTCCTGGTTGCCGTGTGCGGCCTTTGATGAAAGGGACAAGTTATATGTTGTCTGGACAGAGTGGGATACTCTGATGATGTATCGTGTTAAGGAGGACACCGTGTGGA